>NZ_JAPZQM010000400.1:0-5530 GCF_027530565.1 Microcystis sp. LE19-10.1B
GACGTTCAAAAACCTTGCATTATCCTTCTTGTAGTACATCGCTTGGTACAAAAAACAAGGGCAACAAAGCCTAAAACGACCGACTCCTGACGACCGGCTACTGACTCCTACCCCCAGGAAAAACTTTTTCAGCAGACCCTAACTAATAATGGTTATGAAAAAATTTTAGGTTTACGAGATTTATATCCCGAAACTCTAGAAAATAGAACTAAGGTAGAAAATGGCATTAAAGGATTTTTAAAACCTTTACTTCAGAACAAGGGAATTCCCATTTCGATGATTTTAGTGATTATGGAAATCGAAGCTTGGTTTTTAGGTGAATACAGTTTTCTGACTAAAATAGATAGTTGTTTAACATCTAAGTTTATTCTAGACAATTTAGGTTTCGCTCTAAATGTCCTAGATGTAGAACAAATACCACATCCTAGTCAAGTGCTGGACAGTATTTATCAATTAATACAACGAAGCTATGATAAAAGCGAAAGGACTGTGGAAGAAATAGCTAGTCTCCTAGATTATGAGTTTATATATTTGCATCTAGTTGAAAAGATTAAACAACTCAAGCAGCTTATTGATGCAATCAACCTTTTTTTAAAGTAAAAATACATCTACAGCGTTTCTCATCAAGATAAAGTGTAACCTACTTTGACATCGACCACCTACTCCCCAAAACGAAAACTTCGCACCTCACCATTAAGATAACTGTTGTAATACTGCTCACTTAATATTCTATTTTCCTACCGATAACTGATAAACGGTTGACAGCTTAGATGTGTAATTAATTTTGCTTAGGGACTGACAGCTATTTAAATATACTTTTGCCAGTTCATCCTTGACTCGCCGGTTCAAGAGTTAGATATTTTCCGAGCAAAAGTGCTACAATGTAATCTTAAGGGTCAAAACAATCAAGGAGAAGAGCATGGTCAGCAAAATTGATCGCCAAGCATTTTTACAATCCTTAATAGTGCCACCGGGTAAAGAAATTTCTCTGCACAAAGACTACGATCCTGGGTTTAAGCCCGACTATATCACCAAAGAAGATGCCACGCTGCTGCTGCAACAGGGGATCGAAAAAATGGCCGAGTTTCAAGATAAACTCTATGCCCAGGATACCTATGCCCTGTTAATTAATCTGCAAGCCATGGATGCGGCGGGTAAAGATGGTACGATCAGACACGTTATGTCGGGCTTAAATCCCCAAGGCTGTCAGGTATTTAGCTTTAAAGTTCCCTCGGCCGAAGAACTAGATCACGATTATCTCTGGCGATATTATAAAGCCTTACCGGAGCGGGGTCGTATCGGTATTTTTAATCGTTCTTACTACGAAGAATTATTAGTCGTGCGCGTCCATCAAAATTTATTGGAACGGCAAAAACTCCCCCCGGAAGACAGAACCAAGAAAGTTTGGCAGCGACGTTTTGAGGAGATTAATAATTTTGAAAAATATCTGGTTAATAATGGGGTTATTGTCCTGAAATTCTTTCTCAATGTTTCTA
Organism: Microcystis sp. LE19-10.1B; assembly: GCF_027530565.1. Taxonomy (NCBI): domain Bacteria; kingdom Bacillati; phylum Cyanobacteriota; class Cyanophyceae; order Chroococcales; family Microcystaceae; genus Microcystis; species Microcystis sp. LE19-10.1B. Next base: position 1,497 of record NZ_JAPZQM010000400.1, read on the forward strand.
AAGGAGAACAGAAAAAACGATTTTTGGAAAGAATTGATCGCCCTGAAAAAAACTGGAAGTTTTCTGAAAATGATGTCAAAGAAAGAGCTTTTTGGGGTGATTACATGAAAGCCTACGAGGAGGTATTCAATCATACCAGTACCGAATGGGCCCCCTGGTATATTATCCCGGCTGATCGCAAATGGTTTACCCGTTTAGCTGTGGGGGCGGTTATTTATCACACCCTGGAATCCCTTGGTTTAAAATATCCCACCGTTACCGAAGAACATCACCAAGCTTTACTGAAAGCCAAAGAAATCCTCGAAAACGAGCCAGATTAAAAATGGAAGAAAATCCCCAAAAAGCGATAATTGCCGGAAAATCGATCGTATAATCGATCTCGATTTTCAAGAATTCCCCCTATGAATTATCGCATTGATCGCCGCACCTATGCAGAAACCTACGGCCCCACCGTCGGAGATAAAGTTCGCCTGGCAGACACGGAATTATTTATCGAAGTCGAAAAAGATTTCACCACCTACGGCGATGAGGTAAAATTCGGCGGCGGTAAAGTAATTCGCGATGGGATGGGCCAATCCCCCATTTCTAGGGAAGATGGGGCGGTGGATCTAGTGATTACTAATGCCTTAATTCTCGACTGGTGGGGCATCGTTAAAGCCGATGTGGGCATTAAAGACGGCAAAATTTATAAAATCGGTAAAGCGGGCAATCCCCACATTCAAGATAATGTCGATATTATCATCGGACCTGCTACCGAGGCATTAGCCGGGGAGGGGATGATTTTGACAGCAGGGGGGATTGATGCCCATATTCATTTTATCTGTCCCCAACAAATTGAGACAGCGATTGCGTCGGGGATTACCACAATGATTGGTGGCGGGACCGGACCTGCAACGGGAACTAATGCCACCACCTGCACCCCGGGAGAATGGCACATCTATCGAATGCTAGAGGCGGCCGAAGCTTTCCCGATGAATTTGGGTTTTTTGGGTAAAGGCAATAGCAGTCAGCCGGAAGGACTAGCGGAACAGGTAAAAGCGGGGGTAATTGGCTTAAAACTCCATGAAGATTGGGGAACCACTCCGGCAGCCATTGATACCTGTTTAAGCGTGGCCGATAAGTACGATGTGCAGGTGGCGATTCATACGGATACTCTCAATGAGGCCGGTTTTGTTGAGGCCACTATCGCCGCTTTTAAAAATCGCGTCATTCACACCTACCACACGGAAGGGGCCGGCGGTGGTCATGCTCCCGATATTATCAGGGTTTGCGGGGAAATGAACGTTTTACCCTCCTCTACTAATCCCACGCGTCCCTATACGACGAATACCTTAGAGGAACACCTCGATATGTTGATGGTTTGTCATCATTTAGACCGGAGTATTCCCGAAGATGTGGCTTTTGCTGAATCCCGCATCCGCCGCGAAACTATTGCCGCCGAGGATATTCTCCACGATTTAGGGGCTTTTAGCATCATTTCCTCCGATTCTCAAGCTATGGGACGGGTGGGAGAAGTAATTATCCGCACTTGGCAAACTGCCCACAAAATGCGGGTACAACGAGGCAGACTGACCGGGGAAACGGGAGAGAATGATAATCTGCGGGCAAGACGATATATTGCTAAATATACGATTAATCCTGCTATTACCCATGGTATATCCGATTATGTCGGTTCCATCGAGGTGGGCAAATTAGCCGACTTGGTTCTCTGGAAACCGGCATTTTTTGGCGTAAAACCGGAAATTGTCCTGAAAGGCGGTTTAATCGCCTGGGCGCAAATGGGCGATGCTAATGCCAGTATTCCCACACCCCAACCGGTTTATATGCGTCCCATGTTTGCCTCTTTTGGTGGTGCGATCGCCAAAACTTCCTTGACATTTGTTTCTAAATATGCTATGAAAGCGGGCATTCCTGAGAAGTTAAAGCTGAAAAAAACCGCCGTGGCCGTGTCGAATACGCGCAATATCAGTAAGGCTAGTATGAAGCTTAATGACGCTTTACCGCGCATGGAAGTTAATCCCGAAACCTACGAGGTGCGTGCTGACGGGGAATTATTAATCTGTGAACCCGCTACGGTTTTACCTATGGCCCAACGCTATTTCCTATTTTGAATTCGATTTCAGATTCAGAAAACGGGTTTTTTCAAAAAACCCGTTTTCTTTTTGAATCACAGTTAAGGATTAGTAGGAAGGTTTGGTAAAAATAACTTAACTAATCCTGCCATTAGTGCAGTAACAATAGCAACAAAGATGGTTCGATTAGTAAATTCCAAGTTATCTAGTCGTTTATTCACGCCTGTTAATTCTCCTTTAATATTTGCTATGTCAACTCTTAAGTTATTCACTTCTTCAGATAGCTTGTCTATTTTGCTATTAAGTTGTTCAGATAATCTGTCTATTTTGCCATTAAGTTGTTCAGATGATTTGTCTATTTTGTCATTAACTTCTTTGAATTGTCCTACAATAAAGTCTTTTAATTCTTTGAGGTCGTTTTCTGTAAATGTTGCCATTGTGTGACTCTCCTAGTAATTGTTTGTGATAAGTAGTCGTGCAAAATTAATTTCCCAGTCGAGACAGGAGACAGGAGACAGGAGACAGGAGACAGGAGACGGGAGACGGGAGACGGGAGACGGGATCAGATTTGAGTTTTTAGTTCACTGTTTACTGATCACAGCAAAAAGCTGACGGAGTAACTGCTGACGGTTTGGATGTGTAATTAATTTTGCTTAGGTAAGTAGGTGGGTGGAATTAAATATAAAATAAACGTAGGTTGGGTTGAAGCATGAAACCCAACGCCCGCATGGGTTACGCTACCGCTAACCCATCCTACAAATAATTGTGCCTACCTACTTACTTACCAATAATTTTACTACTAAGTTTAACTCCTAACCCTTAATCAGTCAAATTGCATCGAAGTTGCATCACCAGAAGGAATAAAACTGGCCCAATAAAAAGGATGTTTTTGCTTCTCACCCTTGAGCATTCCTAGTTGAATTTGTCGTAAAGCTTCACTGCGTCCTTCTCCTTTTTGTAAGCGTCCATAATAGGCGACCATTAAATCTTTAGTTGCGTCATCAGATACTTTCCAAAGGCTAATTAATTGGCTTTCACTTCCCGCAATAACTAAAGCGCGGCGCAATCCATAAATCCCTTCACCTACGCTTCTAGTTTGGTGATTTTTTGATGATAATTAATGCTTTATACTGTATATTAATTAAGTAGCTGGTTATAATTAAATTAAAAATGGATTTTAGGTTTGATCCCCCCTGCCCCCCTTGATAAGGGGGGTGCCGATAGGCGGGGGGATCCCCCCTGCCCCCCTTGATAAGGGGGGTGCCGATCCCCCCTTAGTCCCCCCTTAATCCCCCCTTGATAAGGGGGGTGCTGATCCCCCCTTAGTCCCCCCTTTAATCCCCCCTTAATAAGGGGGGCATCTGACAACTTTTAACGCCTACCTACTTATCAAATTTAGCCAAGATTTTCAATCCTTCTTCTGGGTTGCCATTAGCTGTCATTTCCTTAAATCTAGTATAGGCATCAAATTCGGCTAAAGTGTTGGGGGAAAGATATTCAATCAGTTTATTGATACTGATTCCTTTTAGTTCATTCATAGAAAACTCCTGATTCTGGCGGTAATTTCCTGAAGAACTTCTAAGAGCGTTGGAGCAGCGGACGAGATTACATTTTCTTCACTGCTGTCATGTTTGTGATGGGGATAGGTTGGGAGGTTCAGCTTTTTATGATGTGGAGTATTATCATAACGGAAAATTAAGGTATTCATGGTATTCATATACTGATAAGCGTACATATTACGATTAATAATTGTTTCGATATTGACAAACTCTCGAATATGCAGAACTGAATTATCAATGAATTTAATTTCGGCTCGAATAAATGGCTCTTCGGTTTGTGTTATGCAATGGACGGGGGTTATAAGGGATGGAACCCTTATAGAGAAAGGCATTTAGCGATTTTTGTCAATTGTTTTTTATCTAGAGCGAACTAATCAATTAAGTCTCTTGCCAGATAAGGATT
>NZ_JAPZQM010000359.1:0-5003 GCF_027530565.1 Microcystis sp. LE19-10.1B
TAAGACTTTTAGACTTTTTGTCAATCAAAAAGTACCAGATATGGGAGTGGTCGGGGGGAAAATCCCTGGACTTTTTCCCTGAAAATTAGGTAATTTACCCGATGAAAATGGGTAAAACCCCACACCCCACACCCCACACCCTACACCCTGCCCCTAGGAAAAACTTTTTCAGCAAATCCTAATTAATACCAATCATCCATCGACCGGAAAATTGAGGCATCGGGGAACATAGTTGGATTACCACTAGCGTCGATTTTTTGCCGTAATTCTCGCAATTGTTGATTGCCGATGAGAAAATCATTTTCTACTAATTGATAGGGCAGTACATTATTATCTAAAGCATACACTGCCGTGATGCCGGCAGCTACCCCAGAGGACCACTCGAAGGAATGGACACGATAGGCGGCCGCGGCAATATGACTAAGGGCGATACTTTTGCCCGCTATCAGTAAATTATCGATTTTTTGGGGAATTATAGCCCTTAAAGGGATCTCGAAGGGATAAGCTTGCCCTTGTCCCTGTCTTTCTCCTGCTTTTTCTGTATTACCCGGTTTTTCGGGGGGATGTTCCGTCATGCAGGGATGAAAATCAATCGCATAGTGACCGATACCGACGGAATCGGGGTAAATGGTAGAGCGCTTGCGTTTAACGGCCTGATCGGGGGATAATGTGCCATCAAGTACGGAAAATCCCTCTAATCCTGCCAAGGTGGCAATTAAGCGCCGATATTCTGCCGGAGAAAGATTTTGACGATAGAAATCGCTTTGAAAATTTTGTCGGGAAATATCGATTTCTGTGACGGTAAAACCATCGGGGTAAGTCAGGGAAGGACGACCGATAATCCGTCTTGCTTCCCGAATATAGGGATATTTTGACAAACCATGGGCAGTTCCCATGGGAGAATCAAAACCGGAGAGATAACGGTTATTCAAATGGGGAACTTTTACCCCGTCCCCTAACTGGGAATCGGTGGTCCCTTCTACTAACCAATAATAGTAGGAAATGGCGTGTTCTTCGCCCCTCGCGAGGGTTTCGGTGCGTAATCCTCCCATCCATCCCCCCGGAGATAACTGTCCTAACTTTTGCAACTGTTCACGGGTGTAGATAAAGTTATCCTTCGCAGTCCCCGGACGGTAATCATTTCCCCAGGTCCAATTCTGCATGGAAATATCCCCCGGGACGGGTTCGGTAAAAGTAATTCCCCCAAAGGTTTTCTCTTTACCCAGTTGCGGACTCCAAATACGACGATAGGTGAAAACTAGGTCAAAATCGGCTAATCGCGGCAATTCATAGCTAAAATAGGGGGCATAGCGTTCATAATAAACGGGTTTCTCGTGGGTTTGTGGTTTTTCTGTTTCCTCCATGGCGAAGGTATAGGTAAAGCCTTGGGTACAGTAGGGGTCTCCAGTGACGCTAGAGGAAGAAGGTTCGAGATAACTGCGCTTATCGACACCTAAACGGTAGGGAATATCTGATAATCCGATTATTTCCCCTGTTTCGGTCGCTTCAATCACATACCAATCCGCTAATTGATTCGGTTGGGAGGATTTGGGGACAAAACGGAGGATTTTCTTATCAAAACGGGGAGAATTTTCGTAGCGATAGATATCCTCCATTTTTTGCGATAAAAACTCGGTATTTAGGGGAGGAGTACCTTTTACGGGACTATGTTGAATAGCAATTACACTGGTAATCTGTTGACCGGTACCGCGATTGGGTAAAGTTTCAATATTTAATTCTTTGACTACCGTGGAGGGAAACCATTTCAGAGTTCCTTTGCCTTTTTTGGCAGCGTCTTCTAACTGTTGAAATAATAATTTATGTCCATCAAAAGGCAAAAAACAAGACCCGCTTACCCAACATTCTCCGGGGTTGCGTTTCCCGTAATGCTTTCTAATTCTTTCCCTAAATTCTAGATAACCTTTCGGGAAAAATAATTTTTCTCTTTGTGTCCGTCTTTCATCTAATGCGGAGGTTCCCTGAGAAGATATCTGTCCACCCACCCAGTCGGTAATCTCGGTTAAACAGACGGTTTTTCCTAATAATAAAGCTTCGTAGGCCGCACCGGCACCGGCTAAACCACCACCCACCACCAGAATATCACAGCCGACGGTTTGATCTGGTTCTCGCGGGGGGGCTGCTAGGGTGAGGGGAGTGAAAGCTTGCAGGAGAAATAATCCCAGAGAGAGGGATTTAAGAGGAGTAAAGTGATGATTGAAAATTTTAGGTGACATTATTGACAAATATCAATGTTGTGACTGAGAGTTTCCTCTTTCTTTGAAGCAGTAGCGAGAGAATCTGTTCCTGAAATCCTGATTGTTTTTTTGGGCAATATTGAGAACTTTGTAGCTTGATGCTGGCTTTTGAGAGATTATACATCGCCAAGCTGACAATCGATCGCTTTTCTGGAAATGTCTTGACAAAATAGAGATAGCCTGATTCGGTGTCATTCCCTTTGTTATTCCCTGTAATCCTTCCTAAGTTAAATTCAAAACAAACCCGGGTAAGACATCTTCCCCGGATAAAATAGCAGGTAAATTAATAATTTCCCCATCGCTATTTAGTCGGTAGATTTCCACCTGCTGCTGTTGAGGATTAATCAACCAACCCAAACGTAAACCACTGGCTAAATATTCGCGCATCTTGTCGCGTAAAGAGGTTAAGGAATCGGTACGAGAACGTAATTCAATCACAAAATCAGGACACAAAGGTGGGAACTTTTCTCGCTCTTCTGCGCTCAAAGCTTCCCATCTCTCCCGTTTTATCCAAGCAACATCAGGAGAACGATATCCTCCATTTGGTAAACGAAAAATTGTCGAAGAACTAAACACCTCACCAAGTTGAGTTTGCTCGTTCCATACCCCAACTTTAACAATCAAATTAGCTTCTTGTTTACCAGTATTTCCACCCACGGGAGGCATAATTAATAATTCTCCTTTTTGATTACGTTCTAAATTCCATGTTTGATTAGCCTGACAGAGATGATAAAATTGTTCATCAGTCAAATTAACTGTCTCTAGATTTAACACTACAGTTTCCATCGCTTCTCCTTTTTGCTACTTTATCAACTATAACTTAATTATAAGAATGGCCCTATCGTTGATTCATCTCAACCTATTTACCTAATTGACTCTCTAAAAATTCTGGCCAATTGGGATTAGTAGTGTCTAGGGAAATTAGATAGGGTTGTTCTTTTTCATTAAAAGGTTCTGTTTTCTCAATTTGGGCATTTAAAACCTCGATAGTAGCGTCAGAAATATCGCCTTTTCTAGCGGCAATCCGTTGTTTTAAAACTTCTATAGGTGCGTGACAATGGACAATATGAAAAGGAATCTGTAAATTTTGGGCATAGGTTAATAAGGGTTCTCGCCAAGCATATTTATCGTAGCGTGCATCGAGAATAACTGGATAACCTAAAGCTATTAAAATTTCGGCTAATTCCGCCAGTCTAGCGAAGGTTTTTTGACTCATTTCGAGACTATATATGTCTAGACTTCCTGTTTGATTTAAGTCAATTCCAGCCAAATGTTTGCGAACTGCATCGGAACGAATCTGAATAGCATTAAGATTTTTAGCAATTACTTTACCTATGGTACTCTTACCCGATCCAGAAAATCCCGACATCAGAATTAATCTCGGTTTCTGCGGTTGGGTGTACTGCCAAGCTAATTGATAATAATCTTGTGCATTTGCTTTAATTTTCTCGGAAAAACTGTCACCATCAAGCAAAAAACTATTGACTTTTGCCCTCACATATGCTTGTCTGGTCAGGTAGAGAGGCAAGACTTTTAAACCCTCCCAGTCCGCGGTTTGTTCTAAATAAGTATTGACAAATAAATTAGCGAAATCTTCTCTGCCCCTAGCGGTTAAATCCATGACTGTAAAAGCAATATCATACATGACATCAACGAAGCGAAAAGATTCATTAAATTCTATGCGATCAAATAATTGTATTTCTCCCTGCCACTGACAGATATTATTTAAATGTAAGTCACCGTGACATTCGCGAATCATCCCTTTTATTTGTCTTTCTTCTAACCAATCTCCGTGTTCTGCGAAGAATTTATCTGTATAAGCTTTCGTTTCATCGTATTGTTTTTGGGTTTGGACAAAATTAATATATTTCTCGGTTTGTTGGTAGTTTTCATCAAAAGCTTGTTTAATAACTTCTAAATTGCCAAATTGAGTAATATAGGAATTAGTCACAGCTTGTCGATGAAATCCTGCCACTTTTTCAGCCAAAGATTTTATAGCTTTTTCCGTTAGTTCTCCCCGTTCAAAAACTTTACTCAGTAAACATTCTTGGGGAAACTGATTCATTTTTAAAATGTATTCGATCGCTTTTCCTTCTCCATTTAAACTTATGCTACCCTGTTGATCATTAATTGACAAAACTTCTAGATAGATATTATCGGCGACTTTTTTATTTAACTCTAGTTCCTGTTCTAGATAATACTTTCTCTTTTCTAAAGTGGAGAAATCTAAAAAATTATAATTAACTGGTTTCTTGACTTTATAGGCATAATCTCCTGTCAAGAAGATAATTGAAGCATGGGTTTGGATAATTTCAACGGGAATTTTGACAGAATGAGGATAAAAGTCAGGATTTTTTAATTCTTCGATTAATCGATTGCTATCCATAGCGAGAACTCCTATCGGTTGCATCTCATTTGTATAAATTTACTAGGTTGGGATTTTTCCAGGAAAACCCTCAGCTAAAATTGGCTGTTATTTCCGATTTTATCACTTAATCTTTGACTCTTGGGGGATTCTACCCCCCAAACGCGGGAAAGCATTAGCTTTGCAAGTGGGATGCTTACACGGGGTTGTTCATACATTTGTACCAGTTTAAGGATGACTATCTAGGGTCTGCTGAAAAAGTTTTTCGTGGGGACAGGGTGTGGGGTGTGGGGTGTGGGGTGTAGGGTTTTACCGATTCTCATCTGGTCAATTACCTAATTTTCAGAGAAAAAGTCCCAGAATTTTCCCCCTATCTCTCCCAC
>NZ_JAPZQM010000337.1:0-22901 GCF_027530565.1 Microcystis sp. LE19-10.1B
AACAATCTTCAAATATAATTAATGCCATGGTGCAAAAAATAGCTTTTTTTAATCATAAAGGTGGAGTGAGCAAAACTACAACCACTTTTAACCTTGGTTGGATGCTTGCTGAGAAGGGCAAAAGAGTAATTATTGTCGATACCGATCCCCAATGTAACTTAACTGGTATGGCTTTGAATAATGAAAGTGAAGATAGGGAGGAAAGACTACAAGCAATCTACAATACTTACTCTAATATTAAAACAGCTTTAGCGCCTGCTTTTGAGTCTCAACCGAGATTAATTGAAGCTGTGGACTGTATTCCTATTGATGGTCGTGATCGTTTATTTCTATTGCCCGGTCATGTGGGGTTGGCTGAATATGAAGTTACCCTAGGTATTGCTCAAGAACTTAGTGGGTCAATTCAGGCTTTAAAAAATCTCCCCGGTGCGATTACATATTTATTAGACAAAACTGCCGAAAGATTTCAAGCTGACTATATTTTAATCGATATGAGTCCCAGTTTGGGGTCAATCAATCAAAATATACTGATGACCAGCAACTTTTTTATTGTGCCAACCACGCCAGATTTTTTCTCGGTTATGGCTATCGATTCTTTAACTAAAATCTTGCCTAAGTGGCACCAATGGGCTAAGGCAGCTAGTGCTTTACCAATTCTCAAAACCGCCAACTATCCCTTCCCCGAAGTTAACCTACATTTTTTGGGAACTATTGTTCAGAACTATCGAATTATTCGTGGAAAAGAAACAAAAGCCTTTGAAAACTGGATTAACACAATCGAGGAAAATATCGGCAATAAAATGATTCCAGCCCTAGGGAAAAATGGCATGATGCTACCGAAATTTATCTACGATCAGAATGGTGTACCGGCTTGCTGTACTCTAGTAAAAATACCTGATTTTAATAGTCTTATTGCCTTATCTCAAGAGCATCAAACGCCCGTTTTTGCGCTAACTGCTGAACAATTAGGATGGCAAGGTACAGTGTTAGATCAAGCCCAAGACAAACAAGAGGACTTTAAAAAGATTTTTTCTGACTTAGCAGACAAAGTTATCGGTCTTACCTCCGAGATTTATGCAGTTAGCAATTGAACAATTTCGCCTTAGCATTGCCCGCGTTCGTGACTTGATCGCTATCCACAATTCCCTCAAATCTCAGACTACTTCGGCCCTAGATGTATCGGATATCCTCAGAGCCGCTTTAGTCCTGACTGTGAGCGCTTTAGATTATTATATTCACGAAGTGGTTACTCTAGGAATGCTAGAAATTTATCGAGGCCAACGTTCAGAACCTTCTCCCACTCCTAACAGTTCTCAATCTGCCTTTTCTCGTTTTCAAGTCTCCTTGAATGGCGCACGACAAGAACGATTGATAGCTATTAGTATTGGCTCTTGGTTAGAGAACGAAATTCAACAAAACTACGGTTCTTTTTTTGGTCAAGAATCTCGCTCAATTTCCGAGGTACTACCAATGATTGAAAATCTCCTCACCAACAAACTTAATAGTAATTATTGGCTAGAGACTGAAATTAGAGAAAACCTCAGATATAAAAGCTTTCAACAACCGGACAAGATAGCGGAGGCCATTAGATTAATTTCAGCCAAGAAATTGTGGGAAGAAGTGGCCAGCAAACTAAATAAACCAGCCAAAGATATTAAAAGCCAACTTAGCATAATTGTTGATCGAAGGAACAAAATCGCCCACGAAGCTGATATAAGCCCGAGTTATGGCATTGGTAGTCGCTGGAATATCGATGAAAATATGGTTAATGATGCCGTTAACTTTATAGAACAGCTTGTTGAAAATATCCATCAGGTACTTGAGGACATCCACTAGCCGAGAATTTCCCCGGCAGTCTAGTTATAAATACTTATGATTTCTCAGGGAATTATAACAATTATTAAATAATGTGTAGTTTTGTATACTGATGTCAGGAACTTAGATACAATATCAAGTGGCGTAAGATATATAGAGATTAGCTAGTGAGTCGGCATCAAGACAGTCAAACTGACCGGAAACGAGAAGAAACACAGTTCATTCCTTACAGTGCAGAAGCGATCGCTCAACAATACCGTTACAAACCTTGGCAATTGTTCGGTCGCGCTTTCGTGATTACTTGGTCTTTAGGATTATTTCTCCTCAGTCTCCTCTGGGACAAATGGACAAAGCAAGAAGAAGCCAATAAATACCAGCGTGCCAGCGAACTTAGGCAAATTCTCACCCGTTTGGGTCCCACCTTCATCAAAGTCGGTCAAGCTCTCTCTACCCGTCCCGACCTCGTTCGCAAAGACTTTTTAGACGAATTAGTTAAACTGCAAGACCAACTTCCCCCCTTCGATAACGACATTGCTTTTGCCATTATCGAGACAGAATTGGGAATGCCTGTAGAAAAAGCCTATCGAGAAATATCCCCCACCCCCGTGGCTGCCGCTAGTTTAGGACAGGTTTATAAAGCTATTCTACCCACCGGCGAAGAAGTAGCCGTTAAAGTGCAAAGACCGGGGCTGCGGGCGCTTTTAAGCCTCGATTTATACCTAATGCGCTGGGCTGCCCAAAAATTCGGTCGTTTATTACCCCTCAATCTCGGCCATGACCTCACCCTGATTGTCGATGAATTCGGCACCAAACTCTTTGAGGAAATCGACTATCAAAACGAAGGTCGCAACGCTGAAAAATTCGCCACCAACTTCCAAAATAACCCCGAAGTTAAAGTTCCCAGTATCTACTGGCGTTATAGTGGTCGCCGCGTCCTCACCCTGGAATGGATTGATGGCTATAAACTCACCGATACCGAGAATATCAAAGCTTTAGGATTAGACCCCAATAATATCGTTAAAATCGGCGTCACCTCTGGATTACAGCAACTCCTCGAACACGGCTTTTTCCACGCTGATCCCCATCCGGGTAATCTTTTCGCCACCTTTGATGGTCGCATGGCCTATATCGATTTTGGCATGATGGACCAGTTAGAGGAGGAAACTAAAGAAACCCTCGCTAGTTGCGTCGTCGATTTAATTAACAAAGACTACGAAAACCTAGCCGCCAACTTTGTCAAACTGGGATTTTTAACCCCAGAAACGGATATAAAACCAATTATTCCGGCTCTAGAACGGGTTTTAGGCAATGCCATCGGTCAAAGGGTCGGTGACTTCAATTTCCGCACTATTACCGATGATTTCTCCGAATTGATGTACCAATATCCCTTCCGGATTCCCGCCAAATTCGCCCTGATTATTCGTTCCCTCGTCACCCAAGAAGGGGTGGCCCTTACCCTCGATCCTAACTTCAAAATCGTCCAAGTAGCCTATCCCTACGTTGCTAAACGTCTCCTGACCGGGGAATCGCCCCAACTGCGGCGGCGTTTACTGGATGTGCTGTTCAAAAACGGTAAATTCCAGTGGCAACGCCTAGAAAACATGATTACAATGGCTCGCTCGGAAAGCAACTTCGATTTACTGCCCACAGCGCAATTAGGCATCACTTTTCTTCTCTCGGAAGAAGGTCGTTATCTGCGTCGTCAATTGCTATTAGCTTTGACGGAAGATGACCGTCTCCATACTGCCGAAGTACAACGTCTCTGGGGTTTAATTCAAGGAGAATTGCAACCGCGGCGACTCTTGGATGTGGCCATGAGCGCTTTTCGGGAATTATCGTCCCAAGGTGTGGCCGCTGTCCTTCCGGGAGAAACCAGTTCGCGTTAAAGTGTTTAAGGTCATCATCGGTTAATCACTTTTTCTATGGATTATTATTTTCTGCCCCAACCGCCCTATTTTCTAGTTTTTGCCGGTTTATTTATCGGTATTACCTGCGGGGCCGCTTTTGAAGCTAGTCTCAAGCAAGTGGTTAACAATTGGTATAAAAATAAGGGTTCAGACGATCAAAATCTTTTAAAATCCAGTTCCTTACAAATTCCTTTTATTGGTATTTGTGTAGGAATCTGTCTTTTCCTGGCCTCGGGATTAGATATATTTATTCTCAATGGTTGGGTTGCCTACGCTATCTCTCTCCCCATGACTATCTTTATTGGTGGTTTGGTTTGGAGTCAGTTAGGGGAATTATTAGGCCAATTACAGCGCGGCGGTTCTAAAGAAATTGACCTCGATTATCGGGGATAATTAGGAGGCAGCAAACATTTAGGACTAAGATAATAGGTGTTAGCAGATAGGAAAGAGCAACTCCCCCACAACTAACACCAAAACCCTAGTTAGGGTTGGCTGAATAAATCTAAAAACCTTGTTGGATAAGGTCTTTAGACTTTTTTTCCCTCAAAAAGTGCCGACCATTGGAGTGATTGGGGGGAAAATTCCGGGACTTTTTCCCTGAAAATTAGGTAATTGACCACCTGAAAATGGGTAAAACCCCACACCCCACACCCCACACCCTACACCCTACCCCCACGAAAAACTTTTTGCCGCAAACCCTAGTTATACCCAATTTCCCAGCTATTTTGGCCCGCGATTTTAGATGCAAAAACCTTTAGCATGGCATTGGCGATCGCTTCCTCTGCATCAGCGCACTGGTTCCGAGGTTTTTGCCTGCTTATTCTCCCAAGATGCGATCGCTACTTTACTAGAAAGTCCCTATCCGGGTAATTCCCTCTCCCGTTACTCTCTTTGTGCTGGTTCCCCGCGTCAGCTTTGGACCCCTGCATTAGGGGAAATTTTGCCCTTTTTAAGCAGTTTACTCCCCCAAACCCGATGTGATCATCTTCCCGATCATCTTCCCTTCCATGGCGGTTGGTTGGGGTGGTTAGGCTACGATTTAGCTTGGGAGATAGAAAAATTACCGGACAGGAAAGCTGATAGTCTCCCTTTTCCCGTCGCTTATTGGTATGAACCGGATAGTTTTGCCATTCTCGATCACCAAGCACAAATTCTCTGGTTAGCTGCCACTAAACCCGAAGATTTAGATAAATACGAACAATCTTTAACCACTAACCCCGATTTTGAGTTTATCGATCCCCATCCCTCTCCCTTAATCTTTTATACTTCTCAACTCGACTACGAAAAAGCTGTTAAAAAAGCGTTAGATTATATCAGAAAAGGTGATATTTTTCAAGCAAATTTATCCCTAAGATTTCAAAGCAGAACCAGGGCAAAAGGATGGCAAATTTATCGCAGTTTACAACAGATTAACCCTTCTCCTTTTGCCAGTTATTGGCGCACCCCTTGGGGAGAAATGATTAGTTGTTCTCCCGAAAGATTGGTAAAATTAGAAAGGGGAATAGCCAGCACTAGACCGATCGCTGGAACCCGTCCCCGGGGTAAAACCGAGGCACTCGATCAACAATTAGCCGAGGAACTATTAACTAATAAAAAAGAGCGGGCCGAGCATATTATGCTAGTGGATCTAGAACGTAATGATCTAGGTAGAGTTTGTGAATGGGGATCGGTTCATGTGGATGAATTACTGACGATCGAGCGTTATAGTCACGTTATGCACTTGGTCAGTAATGTTCAAGGAAAATTAGATAAAAAGTATCATGCTATTGATTTAATTAAAGCTCTTTTCCCCGGGGGAACAATTACCGGTTGTCCGAAAGTTCGTTGTCTAGAAATTATCGAAGAATTGGAACCGGTGCGACGCAATTTATTCTATGGTTCCTGTGGCTATATTGACCTACGGGGTCATTTAGATTTGAATATTCTCATCCGTACCCTATTAATGACTGCTCAAGGGAATTTAAACACCGTTTGGGGACAGGTGGGAGCGGGAATAGTTGCCGATAGTGATCCCGAAAAAGAATGGTTAGAATCCCTTCATAAAGCTGAAGCACAATTAATCGCTTTACGTTCTTTTTAATTTTTGATTTCAACAAACTAACCTATTGTTGCATCTTGCATGAGTGCCTTTTGCATGAGTGCCTATCCTAACCAAGAAATTAATTTGGCAGGACTACTTACTTTTTACCTTATCTGCTATTTTGTAGGATAGCTTCCGATCTTGAACCCTATTCATGAATCAAATTTCTATCGCCGTTACTTTTTTTCTTAGTTTAGTCTTGACCTCGCTTCCCTTTTTACTTTTGGGGACAGCCGTTTCCAGTTTTTTGCTGGTTTTCGTCAATAAACAGCGATTAGCGGCGATATTTCCCCGTAATCGACTGTTAGGAGCGATCGTTGGCAGTACAATCGGATTAATCCTACCCGTCGGACAATACGGCACGATTCCCGTCGCTAGAAGATTCTTATTAGAGGGAGTACCCCCAGGGGTGGTGTTTAGCTTTCTCACCGCTGCACCTACCCTAAATATCGTCACTCTTTGGCTAACTTGGCAGACTTTCACCTATTCTAGTATTTTCTTCTATCGATCGCTTTCGGTCTGGTTAATGGCAATTTTTATCGGCACTCTCTTTAGTTTCTATCGGGAAAAACCCCGCACCGATAGCGAAATTCCCCTAGAATCGAGTTTAGTTCTTTCCGGTAGTTTTTTACCGGAGGAAGCAGCCAGTCAACCCCTACAAAGAGTCGGCAGTCTTGTTTATGAGTATAAAACTAGAGATAGGCAAGCTTGGCCAATTTCTGTGCAGTTATTTCTCGATAACTTTATCGATGAAGCGCTGGAATTAGGGGGATTATTAATTATTGGCTGTGCGATCGCTAGTATCTTTCAGTTATTATTACCTCAGAGTCAATTAATTGCCTGGGGGAATACTCCCGCTACTCAAATTCTCGTGCAGTTGTTTTTTGGTTTCACTCTCCCTGTTAATGCCAGTCTTAGCACTTTTGTCCCCGGTTCTTTAATTACTAATCTGTCCGTGGGTTCCACTCTAGCTTTTTTACTGGTCGCTTCCCTCATTGATATTAAAGCTTTTATCCTCCTCCTATCAGCTTTCCGTGCTAAAATCGTCCTTTATTTCGGAATTTTATGCCTGTTAATGAGTTTTTTAGTGGCTCTGATCCTCAGTTTTTATCTAGGTTGAATTCCTTCCGGGTCAGAAAAATTTTCTCTTGACAAAAGCCCCTTGACATGATATTATATTCATAATGGAAAATCCGTGCGCCTACAAGCCCTATTTTCCCAAGCATTTAAACTCTAACTCATCTTAATTCTGCTTGCCGGAGTTGCGACAACATAGTTTTATAGTTCTCACTCCACCCACCTACTGAGAGGTTCAATAAGCATCTTTTCGATGAATACTACTCAATATGATAATCAGCATTTCTTGATCTTGAATTTTGTAAATGATGCGATAATCTCCTATTCTAATTCGGTAGGTTTCATCATATCCTTTGAGTTTCTTGACTCCGCTAGGACGAGGTGTATCGGTAAGTAGTCTAATGGCAGTAATTAAGCGTTCGCGTTGTTGTTTGGGTAAGTTGTTTAGTTGTTTTTGAACTGGTTTCGGAATAATAACTCTGTAGTTCACGCTTGAGTTGCCTCATATTCTTCGAGGGTTAGATAGTCTCCTGCTTGATAAGCTGATTCAGAAGCGATTATGTTAGCTTGCTCTTCTTCTGTAATTTCTATTGCAGTATGTCGTTCTTTGATAAAGAGCAAAAAGTCAAGTAATTCAGTCAAAAGGGTGTCAGGTGTCTGCTCGATTTCTTTAATTAGTTGTTCTTTGAGTGTCATAGCTTTATCAGTAATCAGTAATCAGTAATCAGTCATCAGTTATCAGTGATTAATTCCATCATAGTCCATCATTCAATCATTCCAATCATAGTCGATGATTAGGTGGTGGGTTACTGGACTAGGTAATAGGTGTAGGGGTAATTCATGAATTACCCCTACAATAGGCTACGTTTTTCTGGATGTTGTCAAAATTTTCTCTTGACAAAAGCCTCTTGACATGATATTATATTCATAATAGAAAAGCCGTGCGCCTGCGAACCCTATTTTCCCAAGCATTTAAACTCTAACTCATCTTAATTCTGCCTGCCGGAGTTGCGACAACATAGTTTTATAGTTCTCCATAATTGTTTGGGTATGGGGATGATTGTCTCCTAATACTTGGGTAGCAATCTTAATCGCTTCTCGATAGAGAGGTTCTGCTTCTGTGTACCTGCCTTGGGATTCGTACAATGCTGCTAAATTGTTGAGGGAAGTTGCCACATGGGGATGATTGTCTCCTAAGAGTCTTTTTCTCAAATCTAATGCTTCTAGATAGAGAGGTTCCGCTTCTGTGTACCTGCCTTGGGATTCGTACAATCCTGCTAAATTGTTGAGGGAAGTTGCCACAGAGGGATGATTATCTCCTAAGAGTCGTTTATACAAATCTAATGCTTCTAGAAGGAGAGGTTCCGCTTCTGTGTACCTGCCTTGGGAACGGTACAATGCTGCTAAATTGTTGAGGGAAGTTCCCACATCGGGATGATTGTCTCCTAAGAGTCGTTTTCTCAAATCTAATGCTTGTAGATAGAGAGGTTCTGCTTCTGTGTACCTGCCTTGGTATTGGTACAAGTATGCTAAATTGTTGAGGGAACTTGCCACAGAGGGATGATTGTCTCCTAAGAGTCGTTTATACAAATCTAATGCTTCTAGAAAGAGAGGTTCTGCTTCTGTGTACCTGCCTTGAGAATAGTACAAGAGTGCTAAATTGTTGAGGGAAGTTGCCACAGAGGGATGATTGTCTCCTAATAGTCGTTTTTTCAAATCTAATGCTTCTAGATAGAGAGGTTCCGCTTCTGTGTACCTGCCTTGAGAATAGTACAATAGTGCTAAATTGTTGAGGGAAGTTGCCACATCGAGATGATTTTCTCCTAAGCGGGTTCGAGTTGCGGTTAAACAATCTTGATAGTAAGGTTCAGCAATAGCATACAATCCTTGTCCTTCATAATAACGAGCTAAACCCGTATAGGACGAAACTAAATCCTTATCAGCGATATATTCTGGATATTCCCTGACAGCTTGTTCAATATGGGGAATTAAGGGAGTCAGATTTTGAATAATATCTAGAGTAGGAGTTTGGGGGACTGTTCTCGATGTATCTGTCATCACCGTACAATAACGACTTTTTGCGGTATTGGCTATCTCGGAACCTTCTAATTTTTCCCGTAGATAAAGACGGATGAGGGGATGCAGTTGATACCATTCATTGCCTAAAGATTTCAGCAAATTAAGCTTAACCAAGCTATCGGTTAACCATTTTTCTATCTCGTCTTTAGCTTCATCAGAAAATAAACTGATGATTAAGTGCTTGGGAAAAGGTGCCGAAGCAAATAAACTGAGATAAAGAGCTAATTTTTGTTCTTCTGTTTCTAACAGTTGCCAACTGAGATCGAGAATTGTTTTAATACTGCGGACTTCCTCCTTATCAGAGTTGAGATATTTTAAGCCTTTTTTGGGGAATTTTTCCTTGATATTTGCTAAAGTTTCAGTGGTTGCTTGTCTCAGAAAACTGCCTAGTAATTGTAATCCTAGAGGCAAATATCCTAAACACTGACAAAGTTGCTTGGCTGCCTCTAACTCCGCGGTTAGACGTTCTTTTCCTAAGTAGGTTTGCAGTAAATCTAAAGCTTGCGCTGCTGTGAGAACATCTAAGTTTATCGTTGATAGCGATACCCCTAAGTAACTAAAGCGAGTGGTAATTAAAACCCGAAAACGAGATTCTTTTCCTGATGGTAGATAAGATGTAATTTGGTCGTAGTCACGCACATCATCAAAAATAATTAAAGCATTTCCCTCGGGCCAATTTTGCCAACAGTAACGCACTCGTTCACTTAAGGTTCCCTGATTGGGGATGTTTAAACCCAGGTATTCTCTGGCAAAAAATAAAATAGCCAAACCGGGGTCACTGTTAAGGACATTTATCCAACAAATACCCGCAGGATAATCCCCTTTATGTTGCCAAGCATACTGTAAAGCTAATTCAGTTTTTCCCGAACCTCCCATCCCACTTAAAACAATTGGGGAAGATTGCTGAAAAGCTTGATGAATCCGGGATAATTCCTGTTCTCTACCAACAAAGTTAACTGCTGTTCCTGGTAAATTATAGGGATCATGAACGGTATTTTTATCGGTAAATAGCTGATTATAGTTGGTAGCTTGGGTTGAATTTTCTGTTAAAAATAACCGCAGGAAAAACCAAGAATTTAAATCTGGCATATACCGAATAACTTTGTTAGTAAAATCATGATTCATCCACCAAATTTGTCGGAGATTAAAGCGAGCTAAATTTTCTCGATTGAAATTAATTAATTGCAAGGCATCTACTAGGGAAACATCAGAACTAAAAGCGGTTTCAAAACCAGTAATTGATACTACTCCCGACTCCAATTCTGCCAATTGTGTTAACAAGAAGTTCAAGACAAAAGAGGGTTTTTCCCATCTTGGTAAGACAATTTCCTGAAAAATAATGCCTTGTTCTTGCAGTTTATTCTCTAATTCTCTAACTACTTGCTGACGGGAAAACTCATCATAAAATTCCACCCTAGCTAAACCTCTAGATGGTCTTCGTCCCCACAATAGCAAACGAGCTGCCGTATGGGAAATAGTACCCGGTTCTAACTCCGATTGATTAGTTTGATTAACTTGATGTACCACCGGGGACACCTCCATCGGGACCAGTAGGAATACGACCTTGAGCATTTAAAATATCAACCACAAGGGGATGCACCATAAAGCATCTTTCCCCGTCTCCATCTACTTCTTGAATCGCTCGATCATTTAATAAAGCGTATAATATCTCATTGGGAATTTGTGCTTCTGGATTAGCATCATAAATTCGTTTTAACAATAATACCTTATCCCCATAACTAACAGAATCGATATCATAAGGATTTTGGCCTAAACGTCTTTCATATTCTGTTCTTAAACTGCGAATTGCCCTGCTAATATGACTAGACATGATCAGATTTTGTTGATTGACAATTGCCTCATCAGAAGCTTCTCTAACTAAATAAAATAAATCTCTGATATTGCCACCAGAGGCAATAATAACCCGCTCTATTTGTCCATCTTCAAATAAATTAGATTTAACTCTTGCTTCTAAAACTTTTCTAACCGCTTCCCGTCCTTTTTGGTTAGGAGTATGATCTTTTTGGCAAAAAACTGGAGTATCGGGAATCAGGAGATTATGGTCAAAAGTGAGGTTAATCCCAGGAGATGAATTATACAATCCAATCGGAATATTAAAAATAATGTGAATGTCTAAATCTTTGAAAATGTTAGAATAGTTTAAAAATAAATCCCTGACCGCTTCTTGTGAAACACCAGCTTTATCGAAGTCTTCTCCAATAATTAACCAGCTTCTCTGCATAGTTTCCTGTAAGTTCTGATTACACTCTTTCAGGAGTTGATTAGCAATATTAATTAAATCTCTGGAACGGGAAAGACGGTATTCAACAACTTTTTTCTCTCGCGAGGAAGCAAACCGGAATTCTCCCTTGAGAGAGGCAAAAAGTCCGAGAATTTTATTCCAGAAAGAATCTTCCTTTACTCCCGCTCCTGCTTCCGTTTTGATTTGACTTTCTCTGGTTTCCTTGCGGGTAAATTCTTCAGAACTAAACCAATCCCAAAGCTTTTGTAAATTTTCATCACTGGGTTGTCGAGAAATTTTAGCGGTTTTCTCAACAATTTCCACCACCATAAAGAGAAACACATCAAGGGGACTGAAATTAATCGCATCGAGTTCACTTAAAACACTAAATCGCAGGGGTTCAAAATGCTGTTTAATCTCATGATCATTAATTAAACGAGTTAATTCTGTCGATTTGCCTACCCCCGTGTGTCCCATTAAACAGGCTTTGTAATATTGTTGCGTATCTATGACCCGTTTTAACCCTAATTTTAGACGCTGAATTTTATCTTCCCCTCTCACTTTATTCATTTCTTCTCGATAAAAAGCATCTATTTCCTTCTGAGTTAATAGGGGTTCAGGAGATATAGTTAAATGGATTTCATCAAGAGTAGTCGCAGGTTCAAAGCGAGTCAGAGAGGGGTGTTGCATAGAGACAGGAAAAATCATTCTCTGGAGATACTTTTTATTATATAAGTAGCTGGTTATAATTAAATTAAAAATGGATTTTAGGTTCGATCCCCCCTAGCCCCCCTTGATAAGGAGGATGCCGATCCCCCCTTAGTCCCCCCTTTAATCCCCCCTTAATAAGGGGGGCATCTGAAAGTTTTTAATACCCACCTAATTATTCAGCAAACCATATTTAAGCGGGAAAAAATCCCCTTTTGTGTAGTCTATGATACTGTTTTTGGGATTGAGATCGTCTAATGTCAAGAAAATTGCTTCTAGGGTTCCGATTTAAGCGTCCTTAAATGTCAGGTCCGAGAGGAGCAAGCTAGTCTTAAATGAGCGGATCAAACATTTTTTCCGTCTAAGCTGGCTACACGGCGGGATAAAAGCCCGGGAGACTTTAAGGATAACTGTTTTGAGGCAGTGTCTTTGAAGACTCCCGGGTTATTGTATTTTGAGGTAAAATGATGTCCGAGGAATCTACTTTTCAACCCCCTCATGTAACTGAAGCTCAACAGGCCCTAGAAAAAGAACGCCATTTGCCCCTAACCGGTTGGCAACAGGAAGTTTCCCAGGGGTTAACCTACGGTTTAGAGGCGGCCGATAGTATTCGCGATCGCAGTATTCCCACCTTTTCCAGGGGTGAGTTACCCCACTATGCGGGAATTAACACCTTTATGAAGGCCCCCTATTTGGAAGATGTGCGGAATGTGGGCAATTATGACGTGGCCATCGTCGGTGTTCCCCATGATTCGGGGACAACTTACCGACCCGGAACTCGTTTTGGACCCCAGGGAATTCGGCGGATTTCGGCCCTTTATACGCCCTACAATTTTGAATTAGGGGTAGATCTGCGCGAACAAATTACGCTCTGTGATTTAGGGGATATTTTCACCATTCCTGCTAATAATGAAAAGTCCTTTGATCAAATCTCTAAAGGGGTTGCCCATGTCTTTAGTTCCGGTGCCTTGCCGATTATTTTAGGGGGTGATCATTCTATTGGTTTTCCGACAGTGCGGGGTATTTGTCGGCATTTAGGGAATAAAAAAGTTGGTATTATTCACTTTGATCGCCATGTGGATACCCAGGAAACGGATTTAGATGAACGGATGCACACTTGCCCCTGGTTTCATGCCACCAATATGAAAAATGCTCCTGCTAAAAATCTCGTCCAATTAGGGATTGGTGGTTGGCAAGTTCCCCGTCAAGGTGTTAAAGTTTGCCGCGAGCGGGCCACTAATATTTTGACCGTCACCGACATTGTAGAACGAGGCATTGATGCGGCCGCCGAATTTGCCTTAGAACGAGCTTTAGATGGTACGGATTGCGTTTGGATTAGTTTTGATATTGATTGCATTGATGCCGGTTTTGTCCCCGGTACAGGTTGGCCAGAACCGGGGGGTTTATTACCCCGTGAAGCCTTAGCTTTATTGGGTAAAATTATCCAAAAAGCTCCCATTTGTGGCATGGAAGTGGTGGAAGTTTCCCCTCCCTACGATATTAGTGATATGACCTCTTTGATGGCTACCCGTGTTATTTGTGATGCCATGGCCCATCTGGTTATTTCAGGTCAATTACCGCGTAAAGAAAAGCCCTATTATATTCATCCTGATGCCAATCTGGCCGTTGACGAACCCTGGCAGTAATTTCCTATGCACGAAACTGATATGACCAAGGCGTTAATTATGACAGTTCGAGATTGGTATGATAGCCAACCTGAAAAGCTCAAAATTGAAAAAATTCATCTCATGGTTGGTGAATTTACCTGTGTCGAACCAGTCAGTTTACAATTTGCCTTTGAAGTTCAAACTGCCAATACTTTTCTGGCTGGCGTGGAATTAGCGATTAAAAATATTCCCCTAATTGCTTATTGTCATTGCTGTCAAAAGGATTATCAACCCCAAATTGGCCAGCAATATTCCTGCCCAACTTGTCGATCGCCGATGGAGGATATTCGTTCAGGTCGAGAGTTAAAAATTGACCACATTGAATATTCTTTAGATTCTTAAACAAAGTTGGGCGATCGCTTATAAAAGTTCGATGATCAATTATTCATTCTCAACTAAAATGCACCAAACTTTTGACGCGGCCCTAGAAATTAATCTACTTCATGCCAATCAAGCAGGAGCCGATCACAACCGGGAACATTTTGACGAGTGGGGTATTACCTGTTTAAACCTGATGAGTAGTCCTGGTGCGGGTAAAACTGTGTTATTGGAAAAAACCCTCGCAGCCTTAAAAGATCAATTAAAAATGGCTGTTATTGAAGGTGATATGACTACAGAACTAGATGCAGAGCGCCTGAGACAATATGGAGTTCCCGTGATTGCCATTAATACGGGTCGCTCCTGTCACTTAGATTCCAAAATGGTAGCTGGGGGAATTCATCGTTTCCAAGAAGATTATAACCCCAAAGAGTTTGATTTATTGTTGGTGGAAAATGTGGGAAATTTAGTTTGTCCCGCCGAATTTGAGGTAGGGGAACACGCTAAAGTTGCTCTATTAAGTATTACTGAAGGAGAAGATAAACCCCTCAAATATCCAATTATGTTTCAAGAGGCGGATTGTCTGATTATTACCAAATTAGATCTGGCTCCTTATTTAGAGATTGATTTAAAAAGTTTAGAGGCAAATGTTCGTTCTATGAATCCCGATGTAAAGATTATCGCTCTTTCTGCTCAAACAGGAGAAGGTTTAGAAGAGTGGTTAAATTGGCTAAAAAGCCAAGTCAATACTCCGAGGTTATTGAATTGTTAATCAGTAACAGTTTTTGAGATTTATTTCTGTTTTACTAGCTGTCATCTCTAAAGGCTATTACCTATGAAACGGCGCAATTTTTTCTCCTTACCTCTCGTTTTTTTTAGTAGCTTACTCCTGACCATTAGTTGCAATCAAGCTCCTCAGCAAACCCCCAATGCAAGTAGTTCTCTGAGTAATACTGCCCCCATTGTCATCGGTTATAGTAACTGGGCCGGTTGGTGGCCCTGGGCGATCGCTGAAGAAGAGGGATTATTTGCTAAAAATGGGGCTAATGTTCAAATGAAATGGTTTGATGGTTATCTTGAATCCTTACAAGCTTTGGCCGCCGGACAATTAGATGGAAATAGTCAAACTCTCAACGATACAATCGCTTTTGCGGGAGATGCAGTGAATGGTCAGGTTGCTGTTTTAGTCAATGATAACTCGTCAGGAAATGATAAAATTATTGTCACAGAAGAGATTAAAACGATTCAAGATTTAAAAGGCAAAAAAGTTGCAGTCGAAGAAGGCGTTGTCGGTGATTTTCTCCTCAGTTTAGCCCTAGAAAAAGAAGGAATGAGCCGTAAAGATGTGCAAATTGTCCCCATGGAAACAGGGGCTGCTGCCGCCGCTTTTGCATCGGGAAAAGTAGATGCAGTCGCTGCTTTTCCACCTTTTTGGTCAACAGCACTTAAACGAAAAGGTTCTAAAGAATTAATTAGTTCTAAAGCTTTTTCAGGTGCTATTCCTGATTTGTTAGTTGTCAGTGCCAAATTAATCAAAGAAAAACCAGAACAGGTTCAGGCTCTCGTAAAAACCTGGTTTGAGGTTCGAGAGTTTATGGCTAAAAATCCCCAAAAAGCCGATGAGATTATGGCCAAGCGTGCGGGCATTAGCACAGAAGAATTGGCCTTATATAAAGAGGGAACGAAGTTTTTCACCTTAGAAGAAAACTTAGAAGCCTTTAGTCCGGGGAAAACCATGAAAAATATGCCCTTTGCCGCTCAAAAAATGGCTGATTTTATGATGGAAGTTGGCTTTATTAAAAAAGTCCCCGATCTAACAACCATTCTAGATGCCCAATTTGTCAAGGCGTTGGCAAATCAAGACAAAAAAACCTAATTAGTCCCTCGATCATTGACTTCAAGAATTGTTTGATAACTGGGTGATATTGGCTATCAAAATTATTCTTTTCTTTGGCAAATCCCATGACCACAACACCTAAAACGCTTCCTCAAAGCACTTTTTGGCGGATTACCGAGGATATTCCCGAATCCCTCAAATGGACTTTAATGGTTTCCTCTATTATTGTCCCGCTTATTTTCTGGTTACTAATCTCTAGTTTTGCGGGCATTGAATCCGTATTTTTGCCTTCTCCTTTAGCCGTTATTCAGGCCTTAGGAAAATTGGCAGAACAGGGCTTTTTAATTCAAGATACTATTACCAGTTTTTTACGAGTAGTTGGGGGCTTTTTTTTGGGAGGATTGTTTGCTATTCCCCTGGGGATTTTAATGGGAACTTTTCCGAGTATTCGTAGTTTAATGGAACCGATCATTGGCGTTGTACGTTATATGCCCGCTCCTGCTTTTATTCCCCTATTGGTTATTTATTTGGGTATTGGAGAAACATCAAAGATTATGCTCATTTTTATCGGGACAATTTTCTTTAATACCCTGATGATTATGGATGCAGTTAAGTTCATTCCCCGTGAATTGATCGAAGTAACTTATACCCTTGGAGGAACTCGAAAACAGGTTTTATTTAAAGTGATTACTCCCTATATTATTCCTAATGTTATCGATACTTTTCGTGTTAATATGGCAGCCGCCTGGAATTTGGTAGTGGTGGCGGAATTGGTGGCGGCCGATAATGGATTAGGCAAACGGATTTTATTGGCCCAGAAATTTCTGAGAACCGATGAAATTTTTGCCTGTTTAATTGTCCTGGGAATTATTGGCTTTGCCCTAGATTTAAGTTTTCGTTTGTTTTTGCAGTGGACTTGTAAATGGTCAATTACTCGTTAACTGAAAAACTCAATAACAGAGTTTATTCTGTCACCAGTAAAGTTATTTTAATGATAAGAGAAGAACCTTAATGCACTTAGAAATTACTCAACTCAATAAAATTTTCATCACTAAACGAGGTGCTGTGGTCGCTCTAAAAGATATTAATTTACACGTTGAAAGTGCTGAATTTGTCTGTGCGGTCGGGGCCTCTGGTTCGGGAAAATCAACTTTGTTGCGAATGATTGCGGGTTTAGAGCTGCCCACTTCCGGCAAAATTACCGTTGATGGTGTTGAAGTGACAGGGCCAGGAGCCGATCGCGGCATGGTTTTTCAAAATTATACACTCTATCCCTGGATGACGATCCAAAAAAATGTTGAATTTGGCTTAAAACTACAGGGATTATCGACAAAAGAATGCTGGGAAGTGGCCTGTTATTATCTGGATATTGTCGGTTTAACTCAATTCGCTAATGCTTATCCTAGAGAACTATCGGGTGGGATGAAACAACGGGTGGCGATCGCCCGCTCTCTTGCCTGTCATCCCAAAGTTTTATTAATGGACGAACCTTTTGCCGCTTTAGATGTACAAACCAAAGAAAGAATGCACGAATATTTAATTGAAATTTGGCAAAAAATTAGGTGTAGTATTTTAATGATTACCCATGATGTGGATGAAGCGGTTTTTTTAGCTCAACGTATTTATGTTTTGAGTGCTAGGCCAGGGACTATACAACGGGAATTAACAATTAATTTACCCGCAGATCGTAATTATAAAATTAAACGACAAGCTCAGTTTTATGACTATACGGATGAAATTTACGGCCTGCTACGGGGTGAGAAATACTAGAAAAAACTAGGGAGCATCAAGAGTATTCCCGGGTTGAAAACGAGTTAGAGCAGCAAAAATCATCCTCAAACAGCGATCGCTCGTTGCTGCCGCAAAACCTAGATAAGGTTTGCTGAATAAATCTAAAAACCTTGTTGGGTAAGACTTTTAGACTTTTTGTCAATCAAAAAGTGCCAGCCCTTGCAGTGATCGGGGGGGAAATTTAGGCACTTTTTCCCTGAAAATTAGGTATTGACCCCCTAAAAAACCCTACACCCCATACCCCACACCCCACACCCTGCCCCACGAAAAACTTTTTCAGCAAACCCTAGATAAATGATAGAACAGTTGTTCAACCATTAAGATTTGGTGATAATCCCGGGCAAGTGTGATCTAAAGTACAGCTTTTTTTGGGAAAGTTTCTCCATCGGTGCTGCCTTGGGGCGCAAATATGATAGAATGGGGGTAAATTGATACAAAACTTTACTTCAAGGTGAATCTATGCCGTTTACGATCGAATCAGCGCGGAGCATTTTCCCCAACACGCTATCAGCGGATGTGGTTCCTGCCACGATTGCGCGTTTCAATCAGCTGAATACCGAAGATCAACTAGCCTTGATTTGGTTTGCCTATCTAGAAATGGGCAAAACCATCACCGTTGCCGCCCCCGGCGCTGCTAGTATGGTGTTTGCCGAAAAAACCATGAATGAAATTCGGCAGATGTCACCCCTGCAACAGTCGCAGGTGATGTGCGACTTAGCCAACCATGCTGACACCCCGATTTGTCGTACCTATGGCACTTGGTCTGCTAATATCAAGCTGGGATTCTGGTATCAATTAGGACAATGGATGGAAGATGGCAGTGTTGCCCCAATTCCCAAGGGTTATGAACTATCTGCTAATGCTACCGCCGTTTTAGACGGGATTAAAAAATTAGAGTCGGGACAACAAATCACCGTTCTGCGGAATTGTGTGGTCGATATGGGCTATGATCCGAAGAAACTGGGCGATTATAACCGTATTTCCGAACCCGTGGTTCCTCCCCAAAATATTGCCGAACGGACCAAAGTTAGCATTGAAGGCGTTACCAATGCCACCGTCCTCAACTATATGGACAACCTCAACGCTAATGACTTTGATGTATTAATTGAATTATTCACCCCTGACGGCGCTCTGCAACCACCTTTCCAACGTCCCATCGTCGGTAAAGAGGCAGTATATCGCTTTTTCCGCGAAGAATGCCAAAATTTGAAATTAATCCCCGAATGCGGTGTAGTGGAACCCGCCGATGACGGTTTTACTCAGATTAAAGTGACGGGAAAAGTACAAACCCCCTGGTTTGGTGCGGGTGTGGGTATGAATATGGCATGGCGCTTCCTCCTAACTCCTGATAATAAAATTTTCTTCGTAGCGATCGATTTATTAGCTTCTCCGAAAGAATTATTAAACTTTGCCCGTGGCTAAATAGCTACTGAGAGAAATCATTAAAAATTCTGATGAAACTTATTAGAGTTCCTTGTCAAGTGAACTCTTTTTTTTATACAATTAAAAGGCTGACTTAAAAAAATTGGTAAATACACCGGTTTCTTCTCCGATCTAGGTAAGAATAACTAAACAATCATTCTTACAGATGTGGGCGAAAAGAGTCGAGGTAGTTCAAAAACCCAAAATTATCATCCCTAAAACTAAAATCATGCCTATGAGTGAAATAATTTGGTCAGATACCGAACAAGAAATTGCTCAAACTGCTTTCCAAAAAGCTTATCAGCGAGAAACTAGGACTTTAATAGAACATATTAAAGAACAGTCTGGTCAGATCACGGTTTTAGATGATATCTGGCAAATGCACGATTATCTAAGCGCCCGACGACATCAGATTGATGGTAAATATGACTATCGCTATACTTCCCTAATTTTTGTCTTTGCTCAACTATTAAAGGAAGGATGGTTGAAGCTAGAGGATCTCAACGGTTTGGAAAAAGATAAACTAGCGAAAATCGCTGCTCTCTCGCGAATGTAAATTAGTGATTAGCATTAAGCTATCAGCTTTCTGCCCCTAGTTGGGTGACTAAAAAATTCATCTCTAGATAATCAACACCGTCTTAAGTTTTTCCTAAGCGGCAACCAATTCCGCTAGAATGAGTCAATCATCCCGATCGCTTTTCGCTTGTTTTGCACCTTTGGTTTATGTTCAAAAATCTTTTACTTCCCCTAGGAATATCTATCTTTCTCGGTGTTTGTCAGTCTTTGTCAGCCGCCGAATCAGCTATCATCAAATACTACATCTTCCAAGGGTCTGTATCGGTATCAGAATTAAAGCAATTGAGCGAAACAGGCGAATTAGCTCCCGCTTTAGCGTCACAATTAAAGATGGCTAACCAAAAACCCGAAGAATTCCGTAAAATCCTTAATCGTCGGGTAGCGGTGGATGCCGTCTTTCTTTCCAAATTTCTTAATAGTTTTTTTGGCGAAAGTTTGCTAGATTACGCCGCCGAAATTGTCCACACCCCCAATCGGGCTGCTAGTCGGCAAGCTTTACGGGGTTCCCTAGTCACTTCTGCCATTAATGATAATGAGATTCAAATCATCGAAGTCCTCGACAATTATCCCACCAGCGAGGTTCATGTGGATGGCAATCGTCTGCTGGATTTAATCAACCAAATTGAGTCAGTATTGAAAAAAATGCCCCGTTTACCTTTCTGATCCCAAATCCGCCTTCAGGTTTTCTTGAATTGCGCTGTAAATTGAATAAATTAGGATAATCTGGTAGGAATAATGACCACTTCTTTGTCTCAAAGGAAAACAGTTAGCGGCAAACCTTTTTTAAAGTGGGCGGGAGGCAAAACTCAACTGGTTCCCAATATTATATCTTTAATTAATTCCCATATTTCTCAGGATTGTCAGTTTAACTACATTGAACCTTTTGTCGGAGGTGGGGCAGTTTTATTCTCAGTCTTAAATAATTTTTCTTCTGTCCAAAAAGTCATTATTAATGACATCAATCCTGATTTAATCAGGGCTTATAATGTTATTAAAAATAATGTCAAAGAATTAATAGTCAAGCTTAAAAAAATTCAGCAGGATTTTTATGAACTTAAAAATCTAGAGGAACAACAAAAGTTTTTTTTAGATAAAAGAATAGAATTTAATTCTCGCAGCTGCGATGACTGTCTAGAAAAAACAGTTTTGTTATTATTTCTCAATAAAACTTGTTTTAATGGACTTTATAGAGTCAATAGCAAAGGACTTTTTAATGTCCCCTTTGGAAAATATGTCAAACCGTTGATCTGCAATGAAGAAAACCTATTAGCTGTCAATCATCATTTACAGAAAGTGACGATCCTACAAGGGGATTTTGTCCAAACCCTAAATTATGCCAATAACAAGACTTTATTTTATTTTGATCCTCCCTATAAACCGATTAAAAAAACATCAGCTTTTACCTCTTATACTAAAGAAGATTTTAACGATGAGGAGCAAATAAGATTAAAAGAATTTATCGATCGATTGGATCAGGCTGGTTATAAATTTATTTTAAGTAATTCCGACCTTAAAAACTTTGACTCTGACAATAATTTTTTTGATGATTTATATAAAAATTATAATATTCAAAGGGTAAAAGCCCGAAGAAATATTAATTCCCAGGGCAATAATAGGGGAGAAATCTGGGAATTACTGATCAATAATTAGGGTTTGCGGCAAAAAGTTTTTCCCGGGGGCAGGGTGTAGGGTGTGGGGTGTGGGGTGTGGGGTTTTGTCGATTTTTAGATGGCAAATTACCTAATTTTCAGGGAAAAAGTGCCTAAATTTCTCCCCGATCACTCCAAGAGTTGACACTTTTTGAGAAAAAAAGTCTAAAAGTCTTACCCAACAAGGTTTTTAGATTTATTCAGCCAGTTCTAAGTAGGGCTGGCTGAATAAATGTGAAATGTAGGCAAGGTAAGGGTTTTGCGGCTTTTCTCGTGAAACAGGTGCCAGATTTTCAGAGAATCGTGCTTCCAAACCTTGCGTCTTCATCGGCCCGCGTCCTGTAGGGGCGAAGCATTCGGATAGAAAATCTACGGTTTCACCGATAGGTTATTGCCCGAATGCTTCGCCCGTACTTTTTCAGCAAACCCTAAGTAGGTAGGCGTTAAAAATTATCAGATGTGAGGGTAAAAAGGGAAAAAAGAGGAAAAGGGTTACAGAGTCCTCCCGAATACGCAGACTACCCGAAAACCGAAATTGTAGTAGCGGTCGTCGCGGCGGTCGATGTAGTAGCGAAACGCGGAACGGCAGTAATAAGGATCGTTGCCCCAGGAACCGCCCCGCAGCACTTTTGTAGTATATTTGTTCTTGCTAATCCAAGCACTCCCATCCGTGGGTGCGCCTTGATAATTAGGGTGATAATCGTCCTGACACCATTCCCAAACGTTTCCGTGCATATCGTACAGACCAAAGGCATTAGCTACCTTAAAATAGCCTACTGGTGTCGTCTGTTTTCGATCGATGCCTTTTAGTCCCCTTCCATAATTCCCTGGATAAACTTTTTTGTCTCTTTCCCAATCAGTTCCGCTGTAATTAGCCAAATCTGTGGTAATCGTCTCCCCAAAATGAAAAGCGGTTGTTGTCCCCGCTCTACAGGCATATTCCCATTCTGCCTCACTCGGTAGCCGATACTCCCGTTTTGTTTCCCTTGATAATCGTTTACAGAATTCTGTTGCTTGCTCCCAGTTTACTTGTTCTACGGGTCTTGTCCATCTATCCTGCTCTTGATATGGCTCTTTGAAGTAGGAAGGCTCTAGTTCTAGATCGATGTCTATTTTAGCAGTTGCGGCGATCGCTCGCCACTGTGCTTGGGTGATGGGATAGCGTCCCATGAAAAAAGCTGAAATATTAACGGTGTGTTGAGGACTTTCTCTTTGAAAATAGTCTCGATCGTATTCTTTACAGAGTCTTTCTATTTCTTGATCTGGGGTTCCCATCTGAAAGGAACCGCTAGGGATAAGCATCATGTCGAGATTAATCCCTTCCCCTAAATTCTCGCTGTAATATTGTGCTTCTCGTTGCTGTCGGTGAATGATTAATTTAGTCATTTTTTCTGAAGCGGTTAAGTAGCTGGTTATAATTAAATTGAAGATAGATTTTGGGTTCGATCCCCCCCACCCCCCTTGATAAGGGGGGCATCGATCCCCCCTACCCCCCTTGATAAGGGGGGCATCGATCCCCCCTACCCCCCTTGATAAGGGGGGTGCCGATCCCCCCTACCCCCCTTGATAAGGAGGGTGCCGATCCCCCCCACCCCCCTTGATAAGGAGGGTGCCGATCCCCCCTACCCCCCTTGATAAGGGTAGGGCTGTTTCATTTAAATTAAGTATAGCTGATTTTGAGTCAATAAATTTGACCGAAGATTCTCAAGTTTATCTTGTTCTAACCAAAAGAG
>NZ_JAPZQM010000205.1:0-1199 GCF_027530565.1 Microcystis sp. LE19-10.1B
TGAGGTGGTCAACTACCTAATTTTCAGGGAAAAAGTACCTGAATTTTCCCCCGATCCCCGCAATGGCTGGCACTTTTTGAGGGGAAAAAAGTCCAAAAGTCTTATCCAACAAGGTTTTTAGATTTATTCAGCAGACCCTAAATAGGTTTTTCCTCTGATTTTTCACCTCTACCCGCATCGATCCCGAATGCGGGTTTTTTGACAAATTGCCGAAAGCTAAGGGCCAAATCAGGAAGATTTAGTAAATTCTAGACCGTTTTCGCTACCGTAACGCTCCATAAAACGCATAAAACGATCCCACTCTGCGGGAGAATTGAAAATAACCGTAGCTTCGATCGCCGTGGGTTTACCGTTGATAAATTTGCCTTTTACTTCCCTGGTGACTATTTCCCCCTCCTCATCAATGAGATACATCCCCGTGATTTCCTCGGTTTGTTGATCTCCGAGGATAGTCGGTTGCTCAAAATAAAATTTTGCCGATCCTTTCTCCCCCGTTTTAGTGCGACTTAAGCGGATATCGGGAACAACAGGTTCTTTTAACCCCTTGGAAAACTGAATTTCTGCCATTACTTTTCTTTATCCTTGTCATGAAATACACATTTCTAGATCATCTCACACCAAGTCGCAAGTAAAAAGCAGATGGGACAGCATAAGCTCAAAATATCAATACCAATATCATTTTTCCTTATTCGTAGCAGGCCTATCCATTAGTCATACTAAATCCTATTTAAAAGGTATAGGAGAGTGGGGAGTGGGGAGCAGGGAGCGGGGAGCAGGGAAAAACAATCCATAACTTGGGAGTTAATCACACTATTAAAAACGGATTCGGTGTCACATCTTTCTTAACACAAAATTTGACAAAAAGACAAAAGTATGCCAAGTGGCTCAAGTTGCTTCTCTGGAGGTAACTAATTTGATGGAATAGTTCCGGCGTTCTAGTCGGTCGTTAATTTCCATGCCCTCTATAATACAGCCCCTGTCAGGGTTCTGTCCCTTCTCAATTAAAACTTTTTATTGCGCTGACTAATTACGCGTGTTTTAGCTTACTTGTGTCCTTAAATAAGTAGTCATGCAAAATTAATTACCCAAATAAAAAATTAAGAAGTATAATACATAAAAAAACGAAGCAGCAGGAAAATACAATGAGATTGATTAGAGACCTAAACCCCGAGAGCCAGAAAATGCTAGAGAGAATTTAT
>NZ_JAPZQM010000267.1:0-9072 GCF_027530565.1 Microcystis sp. LE19-10.1B
CGAAAACGGCTTTACGATATTTGGCTGGGAACACTAAATGATATAGCAAAACACTTACATTATGGCTCTTATGGATGTATTCACTCATTTTTCTATTGTACGCCGCGAGCGGCGGGGAATTAGACCCGAAGAGATTAAAAAATCAGGTGTTATTGTTGATAAGTTTTGCTGTTAGCAGGGGAATTTTGGGGGGCAGTTTTGAGGTTTGATCCCCCCAACCCCCCTTGATAAGGGGGGCTTTTTACTGGTTTAAGATGTATAAGTCTGTGATATATTACAGGTTACAAGTCTCTGCGCGAGAAAAGAAATATACCACCTCACAAACCCATCTTTATCCCTCTTCAAGGGTAGGTGTGCGTGTTTACTACCATCTAATAAAAAAGTTAGCTGATCATAGCTCAACCAGTCTCCGCCCCTGCGCCAACCCACCTCGTCGGCAAATTTTTCATACACCTCATAATCGTACTTCCCTGGGACACCACCGCAATCCAGCCAGACTTTTTTCTGCACAGAAAAGCCAAATTTGCCGCCGCTATTATCTACCCAGAGCTTATCAATCGTGCGTAACTCTTCACAGGGAAAGTTGTTAATGCTTTCTTCATCTAGCCAGCCTTCATCTTCCCTTTTAGCAATTAACAACATTAACCGCGCCGTTTCCTCATCGGCTTCGCGCCATTGGCCATTTTTCAGATAGGTTTCTAGTTGGGTAAAGAGAGAAGTCTGTCGTTTTTGTTCTAAAAATTCCAAACCTCGACGTTTTTTAACAGGTAATTCTCGATAACATCGCTCCGCTAATCCCTGAGCTTTAGGATTATCTTCTTTATTATAGAAATACACAATAAAATCAGTCGGATTAATCAATAAAGTGGCATACATAATACAAGCCTCGTACCAGAGATTTTGCTCCCAATTTTCCCAGAGTAAATTTTCCTGCTTTAACCGTTTAACTTCCAAAGCAATTAAATAGGATTGAAAAAAATTATGGGCAAACTCATAGTATTCATCCCTTTTCAAAATTAACTCGCTCACATGAATTAACCGCTCTACAAAATCCTTAGCCGAAGTGCTTTCAGGATAACCCAATTCCTGAATAAAATTTTGTATAGAACTCAGTAATTCCGAATATTCAATCGTGGTTGTATTTCCCATTTTCAGGGCTAATTGTTGTAATACCCGTTGACGATGATTTTCCTCATTATTATCTAAAATCATATCAATGCCCCTAGCTTGAGGGCGAGTGATCAATTGCAGATCAAAAATTCGGCGAAATAAATCCACTCGTTGCTGAGGTAATTTTTGTCCCGAGCCAAAGTTTGCCCGATGTAACTGTACTATCATATTTAGATTTAAGGGATTTCTCGCCAGGGCTAATAGAGTAGAACTTTCCCCGGAATCATCGAGAGCAAATAACTGATTAATTAAATCCTTTGCTTTATTGTCGGCAGCTTCTT
This sequence comes from Microcystis sp. LE19-10.1B, assembly GCF_027530565.1. NCBI lineage: Bacteria > Bacillati > Cyanobacteriota > Cyanophyceae > Chroococcales > Microcystaceae > Microcystis > Microcystis sp. LE19-10.1B. The sequence goes on from NZ_JAPZQM010000267.1 coordinate 1,452, forward strand.
GTTTAGCTTTTAAACTTCTGCTAACTCTGGTTTCCTGCTCTTGCCAGAAATACCATTTATACACAAAATCCTGAATATTTTTATCGGTAAATTCATTAATAAACACCTTTTGCCGAGGTTTATGCTCAGAGCTAAACGTTTGATAGCCTTTCGGACGAGAAGTTAAAATAAAATAGTTTTGGCGAAAATCGTGCCACTGTTTGCCAATCCATTGACTGACTTTTTCGGCATATTCGGGTTTAACTTCATCAAAACCATCAAACATCACTAACATTCGCTGACGGGTTAAATGATTTTTAGCCCAGTTCTGAGGTAAATCTAATTCTTGAGAAATATCTTGTTTAAGATGTCGCTCAATTAAGGTTGGTAAATCCAATCCTTCTGTGGTGGTAATCACTTCCTGCCATCTCCGTAAACGTAAAAAGACAGGAATTAAAAAAGGTGCATTTTGTTTCGGTTGTTTTAGAGCGTAGTTATAGGCTAAATGACGCAATAAAGTTGTTTTTCCTCGGCCACCAGGAGCCAGAATTAACAACCGTAAATTTGTCCTCTTTTTAGCCCGCCGCAATAAATCCCAAATATCATCCCCCGTACCTTTAGATTCTTCTTCTGAGCGCAGTTCTAATTGACTCAGATCCAAATTAATAAAAATTTCTTCTAGTTCTGGGGTAGAAAAACCAAAGATTGCATCTTCAATCCCTTCAATATCATCATAACGACAATCTGAATCCCGTAATTTAATTAAATATTTCCCGTCAGGATTAGCTAATTGCCAACGTATTTTTTCCAGTCCTTTGTCTAGCCAAACAAAAAAGCTTAAAGCTGAACCTTTACCGTGATCTTTACCTTTGGTTCTTGCCACTTCTAAAAACGCTTTACTCCAGGCTGATCCGTAGGTAAAAAAGCCCGTGACGATAAAGGTGACTCCCCCGACAATAATCGCCTTAACCGTGTCATGTTGACTAAGCCAAGTTAAGATGCCTGTAATGCTACCCCCGATAATTGGAAGGGAAGGAGCGGAGGTTCGGAGTTGATGGGCAACAAAAGCAGTGATTTTTCCCGTCCAAACTTCAGCCTGTTCCTTTTCCTGGTCAAAATCTGATTCTTTTTTCTCTTCAGATTCGGATTCTTCCGGCTTTGCGGTTTTATCGTCCATAAACCCCCTTTGATCAACCTCTTCTAATTATACTAGACCCCTTTAGAGTGGTGTTATTGGCTTATAAGTAGGTAGGCGTTAAAAATTATCAGACACCCCCCTTATCAAGGGGGGATTAAGGGGGGATCGGCACCCCCCTTATCAAGGGGGGCAGGGGGGATCGAACCGGAAATGTCGCTTTTTTATCCCGATGGACAAGCTTTCACTAGCTATAATCAGGAAAAACAACGAGCGGAACGATTAGCCAATAAACTGCGGGAATTAGGCCTTAATCCTGACGAAATCTAAGTTTATCTCTTGATCGCAGTTTAAAGTTAATCTTTGTTAAGAGACAACTAAAAAATAGCCATAGTGGGCTATATGTATTTTCAGTATGATGAAGTTAGTTGGCTTAGTACAAAAAAAGGTGGGCAAGTCCCACCTTTATCACTAAACTATTGTCCTTGCTCCACTGCTGCCACCATCAATAAAGTTTTGAGGACAGAATCAGGATTAAGACTGATAGAATCGATGCCTAATTCCACTAAAAATTGAGCAAATTCGGGATAATCACTAGGAGCTTGACCACAGATACCGATTTTGCGATTATGGGCTTTAGCGGTTTCAATGGCCATTTTCACCATGCGTTTAACTCCCTCATTCCGTTCATCAAAAAGATGGGCAACCAGGGCAGAATCCCGATCTAATCCTAAGGTTAATTGGGTCAAATCATTAGAACCGATCGAAAATCCGTCAAACACCTGAGCAAATTGGTCGGCAAGAATTACATTACTTGGTAACTCACACATCACATAAACTTGCAAACCATCAACCCCGCGTTCGAGACCATTTTTCGCCATTTCTTCGAGGACTCTCATCCCTTCTTCGGGGGTACGACAGAAAGGAATCATCGGAATCACATTAGTTAATCCCATTTCTTCCCGTACCATTTTCAGCGCCCGACATTCCAAAGCGAAAGCCTCGCGATAATTAGGATCAGTATAACGGGAAGCGCCGCGCCAACCGATCATCGGGTTTTCTTCCTTGGGTTCAAAGGGTTTGCCACCCAATAAATTAGCGTATTCATTGGATTTAAAATCAGACATCCGCACAATTACATCTTTGGGGTAGAATGCGGCTGCAATCATGGCAATTCCCCGGGCCAATTTATCGACGAAAAATTGGGGTTTATCCTCGTAGTGTTTGGTTAATTCGGCGATTTGGTCTTTTACGTCTCCTTCTTCCAATTCGTGGAATTTCAGCAAGGCGCTGGGGTGGGCCTGAATATGGTTAGCGATAATAAACTCTAGACGGGCTAAACCGACCCCTTGGGCAGGAATATCGGCAAAAGCGAAGGCTTTTTCGGGATTACCGATATTCATGAGGATTTTTGTCCGAGTTTGGGGCAAATTGTCCAGGGGAGTTTCAAGAATTTCAAAGGGTAGCAATCCGAGGTAAACTTTCCCTTCATCCCCTTCCGCACAGCAAACGGTGACTTCCTGACCGGTTTTAATCGTTTCCGTGGCATTATTGCAACCCACGATCGCCGGAATGCCCATTTCTCGCGCGATAATAGCGGCATGGCAAGTACGACCACCCTGATTAGTAACGATCGCGCTTGCTTGTTTCATAATCGGTTCCCAGTCGGGATCCGTGCGATTGGTGACGAGAACTTCTCCCGGTTTAAAGTTGTTGATTTTATCTACACTGAGGATGACTCTGGCTTTTCCTTGACCGATTGCTGCACCTACACTTCGTCCCACCGCTAAAACTTGACTTCTTTCTTTAATTTCGTAGGATTTAAGGATATTAGCGGCTTTTTGCGATTGTACGGTTTCTGGGCGCGCCTGAACGATAAAGAGTTCTCCCGTGATCCCATCTTTTGCCCATTCGATGTCCATGGGGGTGTAGGTTCCGCGCACTTGCGAGTAATGTTCCTCGATTTGGGTCGTCCAACGGGCTAAAGTGAGGATTTCTTGGTCACTAATGCAGAATTGATCCTGTTCTAGCTTGTTAACTCGGATATTCTTGGTTAGACGCGATCCTCCATCATCGTAGATCATCTTGATGGCTTTACTGCCGAGGCGTTTGTCGAGGATGGGTTTGTAACCGTTTTTAAGAGTGGGTTTAAAAACCAGATATTCGTCGGGGTTAACGGCTCCTTGCACGACATTTTCCCCTAAACCGTAGGCTGCGGTGATTAAAGTGGCATTTTTGAACCCTGTTTCCGTATCGATGGAAAACATCACCCCGGAGGTGGCTAGATCTGAACGCACCATTTTTTGGACACCGACGGAAAGGGCGACGGCAAAGTGATCGAAACCGTTATGATGACGGTAGGAAATAGCGCGATCGGTGAATAAAGAGGCAAAACATTTATGGCAAGCTTCTAAAACTCCCCTTACCCCTTGCACGTTGAGATAGGTTTCCTGTTGTCCGGCAAAACTCGCTTCTGGTAAGTCTTCGGCGGTGGCGCTTGAGCGAACGGCCACATCTATGGAATGATAGAGATCATCGCCATAACGTTCACAGAGTCGGCGATAGGCAATAGCGATCGCATGACTTAAATCATCGGGGAACGGTGTATTGAGGATTAATGTGCGTGCTTGTTTACCTTTTTCTTGCAAGTTCTGCACATCATTTTCGTCTAAATCTTGGAAAATTTGTCTTAATTGTGCGTCTAGTCCGGCTTTTTCGACAAAGTGACGGTAAGCGTAAGCGGTGGTGGCGAATCCTGTGGGGACATTAATCCCTTTCGGGGTTAATTGTTGGATCATTTCGCCTAAGGAGGAGTTTTTGCCGCCGACTAATCCTACATCTTTGCTGTCTACTTCTTCAAACCACAGAATTAATGCTTGTTCTCTAGAGGTTCTCGCAACATCTTGTAGTAGCATCATAAGTATTTTTACCTCTGTACTTTATACTTTCAGTTTAGCGACATACCATCTTCAAAAACCCTTGAGTTTGATATTTATTTACAAAACTATATAATAGCAAACTCAGCTACGATCACCCTATCTCTAAAGGGTTTAATTGTCTAGCTACTTAACACAAAAATTAACAAACTAATCAGGAGTCTCAACAGTAACTTTCCTCAATGATAGCCTTAGTTATCTCAAAATAGTTACAGCAGTTATCTCAATGGTGAGATAGGAAGTTTTCGTTTTGGGGAGTCGGTCGTCAGCAGTCAGGAGTCAATACCAAATTAGGTTAGACTTTTTTTATGAGAAGGGCTGTAATTTAGCTTTAGGCATTTTCAAGGTCTGATAATAGTTCTTCTTCTGTCAAGTCAATCATCCCTACGCCAAAATCGGTCAATCTCAATAAAAAATTAACCCTATCCACTCCTAATAAATTGGCAGCCATACCGGACGAAATACGTTTCATCTCAAAGAGTTTTACTACCATAGATCAAGTTGCTTCTCTCTCGAATTCCTCGCGGTTTTTTTGAAGAAAGTCGAGTAAATTTTCAGGATAATTTATTGTGACTTGTAAAGTCATCTATCGTGCTATATTTATCTAATTTTTTTAGGTTGGATTTCACCTAGTTTAGCTCCATCCAACCTAGATTTATTTAGGGTTTGCTGAAAAAGCTTTTCCTGGGGGCAGGGTGTGGGGTGTGGGGTGTGGGGTGTGGGGTTTTACCCATTTTCAGGGGGTCAATTACCTAATTTTCAGGGAAAAAGTCCCGGAATTTTCCCCCCAATCACTCCAAAGGTCGGCACTTTTTGAGGGAAAACAAGTCTAAAAACCCTATCCAACAAGGTTTTTAGATTTATTCAGCAAACCCGAGATAGACCGTTCAAAAACAGCAACCAAACCACCACCACCAACCAATGCAGCACCGAGATCGTCCAGAGAGAACCAGTCAGCCAATAGACGACGGTGCAAGTTAATCCCAATAAAGCCGCTAAAATCAAGAAAATAGGCTGAAAAAAAGTCGGATTGCCCTTTTTGTAAAAAATAATTGCATTGAGGGGATGATAGACGGTAAAAAGCGTGATGCTGACCAAAGCAGAGAGGATCAGGTTAGCTGTGGAAGTTGCCGTTTCCGGATGGGGAATTAACAGCACCCGAAAGACGAATTCCTCCCAGAATGCCGGGAAGAAAAAACAAAAGACGAGCATTTTCAGTATCTCTAACGGTCTCCGTTCGGGGAAGTGCCAACGTAAAAAACCCGACCGGAAACCGATGGTCAGGGCGATCACAGCGTACAATCCCAATCCGATCGCCGTCACCCCCCAATCCCGACCGGTAAGGGGCAGCACGAGCGCGCCCAAAGTGCGACGGAGCATCGGTGCGATCATCGGCATTTCCCCGAATAACTTGGTCGGTGCGAGGGGTAAAATCTCCGGCATCGCTCCCCCAACCTGATTAGTACGGAGGAACCAGAGAGTAGCTCCTGACCGCAAGAAAATCTCACCGATCACGTCATTGCTGCCTCGCGGTAACATCGAGCGCCAGCTTAGTAGAGCGTTGGCCAGTGTATTTTCCCGAATCAAGCCTTTTCCGCGACTATCGGTGATACCGGCGAGAATTTCGGCGTTTTGCCGCCAATCGGCCCGGATCACCCCCCGGGGAGCTAATACTTGTTCTAAACGATCGCCCAATTGTCCCAAACGTTGAAAACGCAAGGTTTCCGGATCGTCGGCATGGGTTGTCAACCAAGCGGCGATCTTTGGATCGGTTTCAAACTGGTGGCGCAGGGTAGCGATCGTGATATAAAGGGCCTGATTCGAGTCCTGGACGCAGGAAGTCGCGGGGGTAACACTAGAAACCCCGGTCCCGTCCCCGATCCGGTAGCGAGCCATCATGATCTCTAACTGCTTGTGGAATTCTGTCAGGGGGGACAGAGAAACCCCACCGAAGTGGTAATCCTCCAATAGGTCTAATTTCACGATCGCATCGGATAGGGGTCGGGAATTAAGCCATCCCCGCTCTAAACTACCCGTATAGTTCGCCCAACTCTGATAACCGGATAAAATCCCCTGGGGATTGTGAGCGTACACCTGATCATAATCGAGCTGCCACTGCAGCTCTCCCGTCAGGGCATCCCGAATCACTTCGTAGAGAAAATAGGAAAAATGACCCGTTACCGTTCCCAATTGTATTGATTCGCCTTTTTTACCGCCGATCCCGCCGAAAATATGAATTCCTATGCCTTTATCGCCCTCTTTCCATGATTTTTTTTCACCCTCCAGCAGGACTGTTACCCGACTGGCGGTTCCTTTGCGGGATGGGGTATCGTTCCAAGTGCCGCGGGCGATGTAATCTTGGCCCGATCGCAGCCCAGTCAGGGTTTCCGTCGGTTGCAGTTGAAACAGCGATCGAGGTTTGATTGCTTGAACAGTAAAGAGTTTATCCCGTCCCCGCGCCCCGTAGATATACCAGCCCTGCTTTCCTTCGCTCGCTGCTGCTAACTGTCGGGGGGTGGAGATAAAACGTCCTCCGGAAACTAAGGGTTGTTGGGGAATGCGGATCACTTCCGAGGTGCCGTCGAATTGTCCACTGTCGCGGTTATAGTGTTGCACTCGGAAAAGTTCGCTCCCACAGGGGGGTGAACCGGGGCAAACCTTGGGGATGTCGCTGGGGGTTCGGGGGGGAGCTTCGCCGATAATTTTCACCAATGCCACAAAGCGCCCAGTAACGATCAAGGGCATTCGCTCCACTTGTAATGACGTTTCCCCGATTTCTGCATCGGGAAAGCTGACCACCACATCATCGAGCGGTCGCGATCCGGCCAGCGCTTGCAGTGGTCCGACCCCTGAACGACCATTCAAGCGAGTCGGTAGGATATTTCCCTGTTTTTCACTCTCGATCGCCTCTGGAGTGAAGCGAATATCCTTAGTAACCAGTCCTAAATATCGAGCCAGTGCCGGGGATTGCCGCCAACCTAAACGAACTTTTTGACCGACTAAATCCGGCCGGGGTGCTTGGTAAACCTGCAACCAAGTCCAATCTTCCCCCGGTGTGGCGGAATATTCCTCCGGTTTTGGCAAAATCAGGCGACCGATCCAAGGGGCGATCGGGCGATACCATCGCGGATCGAGGGATTGCTCTAGGGGAAAATAGCCCGGTTGATTGACCGCTAACCGACTCATGATCCAGTAGTCAGCCTTGGCTTCTTCCACGGGGCGCGGACTGAACAGAAACACCGCTAGAGCGATCGCCGCCAGCGAGAGAAGTATCCAGACAATCCGGGAAATCGTTCTTTTCATGGTATAGCTGACGCTCATCGATCGAGTCAGGTTTCTCCAGCCTACAGCGTTTAGACTAAGTAGCTGGTTATAATTAAATTAAAAACGGATTTTGCCTTTAATCCCCCCTTGATCCCCCCTTAATAAGGCTATCCATTAGTCGGATCTTTCTTAACAAAAAGAGAAGAAACTTAAAAAAAGGGGAAACGATTGATAGGTATAGTTTTGAAAGAAGGAATTAAGGTGGAGGTAAGCAAAAAAATGGAGAAATGGGCAGCCCAAGAATTAC
>NZ_JAPZQM010000485.1:0-6205 GCF_027530565.1 Microcystis sp. LE19-10.1B
TAACTGGGGGATTGCAAAGGCAGTGGGCGAATCGACCTTTAAACACTTTTGTGGAAGCCTTGGCAGCTTTTCGGACAGCGATGTCTTTCCGTTTCTTTGAGTGGCTGACCGAGAATCGGGATGTGTTTGCCGCTTACAAAGCCAGTTTAGGCTTTGTTTGGGCTTGAAATTTGTTTAAGTCCCAATAGGATGATTAACTCCCAATCCAACTTTAAAAACCCGCTCCCCACTCTCCTATACTTTTTAAATATGTGGCAGTTCAGGGGGAACTGGAATAGGTGTACAAGCTGCCGCACCTATTCCAGTCAGTTTATTCGTGTTGCAGACGTTCCAACGCAGCCACTAGCACATCCACCTCGGCCTTAGTATTGTAGAAAGCCAAGGAAGGGCGCACCGTTGCCTCGAGACCAAAGCGTCGCAGAATGGGTTGAGCGCAGTGATGGCCTGCCCGCACGGCAATCCCTTCCCGGTTCAGGGCCTGTCCAATGACTTCCACATCAAATCCCTCCAGCACAAAGGAAAGCACGGCAGCCTTATCGGCTGCCGTCCCAATCAAACGCAGGCCCGGAATGGTTGTCAGTCCCGCAGTGGCGTACTCTAGAAGTTCATGCTCGTAATTGGCAATGGTGGCCAAACCAATCTGCTGAACATAATCCAAGGCCGTCCCTAAGCCAACGGCATCGGCAATATTGCCCGTTCCAGCCTCGAAGCGAGTGGGAGCCGCCTGATACACGGTGCGCTCAAACGTCACATCCACGATCATGTTGCCGCCGCTTTGCCAGGGAACCGTGGCATTCAACAGGTCTTCTTGACCATAAAGTACCCCGATCCCTGTCGGACCAAAGACTTTATGTCCGGAAAAGACGAACCAATCACACCCTAATTGTTGAACATCGATCGGAATGTGGGAAACCGATTGAGCGCCATCTAACAAGACTTTAGCTCCGACCCGATGGGCTAAATCAATGATTTGTTTGGCGGGAGTAATGGTTCCCAAGGCATTGGAAACATGGGAAAAAGCCACCAGTTTTGTGCGGGAGTTGAGTAATTGTTGGTACTCTGCCAGTAAAATCTGCCCGTGGTCATCCACGGGGACAACCCGCAACTTTGCTCCCGTTTGGGCGGCTAGTTGCTGCCAAGGCACAATATTGGCATGGTGTTCTAGATGGGTGAGGACAATCTCATCCCCCGCTTGTAGGGTTTGTTGTCCCCAGCTTTTTGCCACCAGATTAATGCCTTCCGTTGTCCCCCGCACGAAAATGATTTCGTTGGCAGATGAGGCATTGAGAAAACGGCGTACCGTTTCTCTGGCCGCTTCGTAAGCATCTGTGGAGCGAGCCGCTAATTCATGGGCGGCACGATGCACATTGGAATTTTCATGGCTGTAGAAATGAACGAGGCGATCGATGACTGCTTGGGGCTTTTGAGTTGTTGCGGCATTGTCGAACCAGATCAGCGGTTTGCCATTCACCCGTTCTTGCAGGATGGGAAAATCCAGGCGAATGGTATGAACATCAAAGAAGCTAGGTCTTTGAACGCTTCGCCCGCTGGCATGGGGGACAAAAAGGGGATCGATCGCAAAGCGCTCGCTACGCGAGAACGCCGCGACCGGAACAAGCTGTTCAGGCTTGGCCACTACCGCCGGAAGGTCGGGGATTTTTGTTTCTAACTCCTCAATGAAGTAGAAAGAGGGGGTTGCTAAGGGTACAGCCAAGGGAACTGTGGGCCGTTCGCCCACAGCAGCTGGGGAGGTTGCGGGGGTAGCCGGCAAGTCCAGGGTTGGGGGAATCGCCGCGGCGGATGGCACCAGATAATCCCGATCTGTACTCAACCCCTTCGCCACCTCGGCCTTAAGGTCGTGCCGTTGTAGTTCTTGAATTATCGTCTGGGCGAGATGCTCAAGAAGGTCAGGTTGAAATAAGGGGTTAAGAGAAATGTTCTCGACCTCAGTTGGGGCAGTGGTGGGCGGGGATACAGAGGGTAGATTCCCCCCCGCCTTTTCAGGGATCAGTTCGGGGTTAGTCATAGTCGTAGATGTGGTATTGGTTGACATCAACGTTCTCCAGTACGGCCGCCGCATCGTCGGTCAACACTGCCAACGAACAGTAGAGGGAGACCAGGTAAGAGGCGATCGCCTTGCGACTAATCCCCATAAATCGCACCGACAAGCCAACTCCCTGTTGACCGGGTAAATTGGGCTGATAGAGACCGACCACCCCTTGACGGCTTTCTCCTACCCGCAATAACAAAATATTGGTTTTGCCTTGTTCATTCACAGCCAACTTATCGGAAGGAATCAAAGGCACGCCCCGCCAGGTAATAAACTGAGACCCGAATAATGACACCGTGGCAGGGGGTACACCCCGTCGGGTTGCTTCTCGGCCAAAGGCCGCGATCGCTTTAGGATGGGCGAGGAAAAATGCCGGTTCCTTCCACACCTTCACCAGCAACTCATCCAAATCGTCCGGCGTGGGCGCACCATTGCGAGGTTGCACTTTCTGGGAATCAACAATATTGTTGAGCAATCCGTACTCATGGTTGTTGATCAACTCATTTTCTTGACGTTCCTTCAGGGTTTCGATCGTCAGGCGCAATTGTTCATGGATCTGATCGTGGGGACTGCTGTAGAGATCGGACACGCGAGTGTGAACATCCAGTACCGTATTCACCGCACTCAAGAAATACTCCCGGGGGGTCTCTTCGTAATCCACAAAGGTTTCGGGCAGCTCCCGCTCATCTCGTTCAGAGCAAGCCACCTCAACCCGGGAGGCATCCCTGACTTTATTGAGACGATAAATCCCCGCTTCAACGGGTAGCCAATGCAAGAGGCGAACGAACCACCGGGGTGAAATGGTCAATAACTGAGGAACGGTCTTCGTGGCATTGGCTAACTGCCGAGCGGCAGCATCTCCCAAAGCCAGTTGCAATTCATGATCTTGGGTATAGGTCATTGAGTTAAATCCTCCAATTCAAAAAAAAGTAACAAAGCGACTGTTATGGCCGAACATTCACAGTCAGGACAGCCCCTCAAATTCCAGAGCCGTCATCAAACATTTCCTGTCGTAGTTGCGCCTGGGAGACAAAACCCCCCGGCGGCACACTGCGGGTTAACCAAACATTTCCACCAATGGTGGCGCCCCGACCGATAGTTACCCGACCGAGAATCGTTGCACCTGAGTAAATCACCACATCATCTTCAATAATCGGATGACGGGGTTGACCTTTGATTAAACTGCCCGATTCGTCCCGGGGAAAGCTTTTCGCCCCGAGCGTGACCGCTTGGTAAAGGCGCACGCGGTCGCCAATCACCGTGGTTGCCCCAATCACCACCCCCGTCCCATGATCGATAAAGAAACTATTGCCAATCGACGCGCCGGGGTGAATGTCAATCCCCGTTAAGGAATGGCCAATTTCACTAACAATCCGCGCCAACAAGGGAGAGTCCAACCGATACAGGGCATGGGCAATGCGGTGATAAGTGATTGCCGTTACCCCGGGGTAACAAAACAACACTTCATCTAAATTTCTCGCCGCCGGATCACCTCGATAGGCCGCCGTGATATCCGTTTCCAGTAGAGCTTTCAGATGGGGTAATTGAGTGGCAAAGGCTTGTACCGTCCCTTGGGCGTGCGTCTCAATCTGGTCTGACGACCAGTGCAACTGCGACCCCAGCAACCACTGTTCACGACAAACTTGGTGATGCAGCAGTTGCAAGACTTCATTGAGGGTATGACCGATAAAATAGCGGCTGGATGTTTCGCCTAAATCGGGATTGCCAAAGTGATAGGGAAAAAGAACGGCACGCAGTCGATCGACAATCCGAAATAAGGCCTCACGGGAGGGCAAGGGGAAATGGCTTCGTGATTGAGACCAACTGTGGAACGACTCGCCACGAGGTTTGGACAATTGAGTGATAATCTCATCGAGATCCAAGGACAAGGTTGGTTGGGAGAGAGCGCTGGAAACGCTCGGATACTCGCTCGTCATGCCACTAACCCTTGCTCATTAAATACCCCTTGGAACAGGATGGAACTCAAATACCGTTCTCCGGAATCCGGCAAAATCACGACAATGGTTTTGCCTTGGTGTTCGGATTGTTGTGCCAAGCGAGCGGCGACGGCGACGGCGGCACCGCAGGAAATGCCGGAGATAATCCCTTCTTCCTTGGCCAACCGTTGGGCATAAAGAATGGCCTCTTCGTTGGAAACGGTTTCAATCCCATCCACGAGGGATAAATCCAGAACTTCGGGAACAAACCCCGCCCCAATGCCCTGAATTTTGTGAGGGCCAGACTTTAAGGGCTGACCTGCCCGGGCTTGGGATAGTATGGGGCTGGCTTCTGGCTCCACTGCTACCGATAAAATCGGTTTTCCCCGGGTCTTTTTGACATAGCGCGAAACTCCCGTAATGGTTCCGCCCGTTCCCACACCCGACACGAGAATATCGATCGCCCCGTCTGTGTCCTGCCAAATTTCAGGGCCGGTGGTTTCCTCGTGGATGCGGGGATTGGCAGCATTGCGGAACTGTTGCAACAACACATAGCGATCGGGATTAGACGCGGCAATTTCTTCTGCCTTTGCCACTGCTCCGGTCATTCCCTTAGTCCCTTCTGTTAACACCAGATTGGCTCCATAGGCGAGCAACAGTTTGCGCCGCTCCAAGCTCATGGTTTCAGGCATGGTCAGGGTCAGGGGAATCCCCTTAGCGGCGGCGACAAAGGCTAGGGCAATGCCTGTATTGCCACTGGTCGGTTCCACCAGTTCTTTGCCCGGCCCCAATAATCCCCGTTCTTCCGCATCCCAGATCATGGCCGCGCCAATACGACATTTGACTGAATAGGCCGGATTGCGACCTTCAATCTTGGCCAGAACCGTGGCGTGAGTGTTGCCAACGACTCGATTAAGGCGCACTAGAGGAGTCCGCCCGATCGACAAACTGTTATCTGCGAACCATTTCTTACTCACAAAATGGCAACTCCATGATCAAAATACGACAGTTCACCAGATTGGCTCATCTTGAATTCATTTTAAATTCATTTTGAATCCATTTAAAATTCATCCTAGCCTATGCACTATCAACCTCTGGTCAAGCTAAACAAATCTTTATAATCAAGGGGGGTGGGCGATCGCTGAGGTTGAAGAATCAAGGTATAGGAGGGCGGGAAGTGGAGATAAGGGAGCGGGTTTTTCAAGTTGGATTGGGAGTTATACTTGAGACTAAATCCGTTGAGCATAGGCTAGTTATGAGGAGAGGCACTCATGCAAGAGGTACTCATGCAAAGGGGAGAATAAATAATCAGTTTTTAATAACCGGATTTAGTATGATATACGGAGTCGTAAATTGGCGGCGCGAAGCCACACTCCCTCTGGTAGTTGCTAACTCAATCGGGCAAAGAGAAGTCATCAAAACCGTTATTGATACCGGAGAGGCCTGGGTGCTAATATCGAGGCATTGATCATTCAATCGCCTCTACCTGAATCCTAAAGATATGGAGAGTTCAGACAAGGAAGACTACAAAGCAAAAGAAAAAGCCTTTTACAGTGCAATGATATCTGCATGGCTTACTACAAGGCTTGAACGTGATAAGCAGTTATTAGGTTTGTCAGTTACAGCTATTGGATTGTTGGTTACTTTGCTAAGAACAGTTGGAGTTTCAAGCCCTTTACAGATAATCCTTTTTGGTCTTGCACTTTTTGCCTTTCTGATTACTGTAGTTTTAGTCATTTATATTCTGGGCGAGAATTCTACACATATTGAAAAAATATTAGGAGGTTCTGAAATTGAAAGCAGAAAATTGATGTGTCTAGATAAAACTGCCGGGATCAGTTTCGTCGTAGGTATGGTGCTAATCGTTATAATTGGGATGGATTCGGCGGGGTTTTTCCAGTTTCTGTGTGGAAACGATGTCTATAGTGATAGTTTATTGTGCAAAATAGTCCTAAAAGTCTTGCCCAATAAGCATTTCACGATGCCATAATCAAAAATTATCACACACAGTCAAGAAGAGCCTCGCCGGTAGTTAACTTAACTAAAAAAGGAACAAGCTTGACATCCTCGCCGCCGTAAACGGACGGCGATTCCCAAACCTCACGATTTGGGTTTCTGCTTCTTTCCCTTGCGGGGTTCCGCACCTGCCTTAACAGATTTACTCTGTTCTGGTCTTATGGTCGCTCTACAGACTGACACCGCAAGCCCTGCGGCCAAA
>NZ_JAPZQM010000434.1:0-8802 GCF_027530565.1 Microcystis sp. LE19-10.1B
GCCACCACTAAGTTTCTGATTCGTGAGGATTTTTCACTGATTATTTTATCTAAACCTAATTTTTTAATCGTCTCTAAAATAGCCATCACATGACCATGAGGAAGACTTCTAATCACTTCAAAATGATTGGGAATGCCTTCAGTCATGGACAGTGTTGCTCCTTTAAGAGCCAGTTTCAGATTGTCGATAATATCATCGGGTAATTTTGAGAGATTGGCAAGGGTTCTTTTTTTGACTTGATCTCCTTCTCGGTAGGACTCTGGTCGAAGAACAGCGGGGGGGGAATTACGGTTAGGAACTTTTTCTATATACATGGCTATCATTTTAGCAAATGGAGAGAATTCTATTGAGCAATTCTCCTTCCTCGTTCACCAGTAAATGCAGTTTAAAGCCAAAAAACCAGTCCACAGAGGTTTTTCCCCGTGCGGCTAAATTGTCAAACACCCGATGACTACTGATGCGGCGATTATGGCAGACCTGAATTTTGGTGGCATCGACAAAGCTAATCCCCGTGCAACGACCAAAACAATGCTTCAAGTAAACGCATAAGGGGATGAGAGTCGAGGGTATCCATTCGATAAAACGTTGATAGCTAGGCAGTTGAGGGAACTCTTGTCGCCAGTAGACACAAACATGATCGAGGTAGAAATGTTTAAAATTACGGTAGTGGTTTTGATGGAAAGCGATCAGGATGGTCATAATTTCGCTTAAAGTCAAGATTTTGCCACGTTTACGAGCTTTATTATCGGACCAAAGCCTTGTCTGTTCTAATTTAGGTTCAAATACACGGCATCCGTCGTCGACATGACAGAAAAGAGCTTCTAGACTAGACATAGATGGGTTGGGGGTGCTGAGTTTATATATTTTTCAGCTTACTAGCCCCCGCCTTTTCTTTCCACCCTTATCCCGAACTGACGTTAACTATCAAAACCCCCCAAAAAAAGAGAGAGGAAACCCGCGCCTCCTACCTCGTTCCCAGGTAGAACCTGGGAACGCTATTTTCAGATTCTACCTGAAGAACAATACGCCAATTCAAAAATGAAACGCATCAACCTCAAGAGTTGACAAAGAAAGGCTCATCAGTTACCGTCTGAGCCTTATCGGAAGTTAACGACGGCGGGTGAGTTCAGCCGTTAGACTGCCAATTTCTTGGTCAAGATAGTTCCGGTTACTTTTGGGCAGGTGCTATAGTATAGTGAGGTTTGTAAATGGTTTCTCCCATGAAAAATAAAGCCATTATTGTGCTGGGGGCGGTTGCCGCTCTTGGGTTGGCTGCAACCTCAACTTTACTTCTGACACGTCCATCTGGAAATTCTCCAGATTCCGCCTCTGCTCAATTTTCTCCCAACGGCATGGGTGGGATGCATCATATGCAGGTCAGTAGCGAGTTTAACTATCTTGCCCAAATGATTCCCCACCATCAGGAGGCAATCGATACCGCCCAGGTTATTCTGGAACGCACTAGTCGTCCTGAGATGAGGCAGTTTGCTGAAAATATCATTCAAGTGCAAACTGCTGAAATTGCTCAGATGAAAAACTGGCTCAATGAGTGGTATCCCGGAAGGAATATTAGCGTCTCCTACGTTCCCATGATGCGCGATCTGAGTCAACTTCAGGGCGATGCCCTAGAGCAAACTTTTTTACAAGATATGATTAAACATCATATGGGAGCCGTGATGATGTCGCAAATGCTCCTGAATCATAATCTGGTGAAGCATCAGGCTGTCCAGCCCTTTGCTGAGAACATTGCCACTAGCCAGCACCGGGAAATTCGGCAGATGCAAACTTGGTTAATGGCTTGGTTTGGTGATCGCAATCCAATGGGTGGGATGCATCATTAGCTGGTATTGTGATCGCAATTTTGTCGGGTGCGTTCCCTAATGCAAGTACGCTTAACTGATACATGAGTTCTGGTTTTCCCTAAAACCAGAGACTTATCGCCTCAAAATAAAGATAACTGCTATATCCTTCTGTTCACTTTAAAATAAAACTGTTAGCTTGCTGGGGATTGAGAGTGACAATCCCAAAATCTCTACCTAAACCCTTCCCTTTTGAGGTAAATATTTCATGAGCCAAACCATCACACCTTCTTCCTTAAAAGCTAGTTTAGCCCCCAATCCCACTAGAGCAGCAACGGTGGACGATGGGGGAAATGTACTAGGGGAATTTCTGCAAGAAACTCTGGCCATGACTAAACGTCTGTTCATCCAATTACAACGTCGTCCTTCAACCCTAATCGCGGGGGTAATTCAGCCATTTATGTGGCTGATTTTATTCGGGGCATTGTTTTATAATGCCCCCCAGGGTCTATTCGGCAACGATCTCAGTTATGCTAAATTTCTCGCCCCCGGGGTGATTGTCTTTACCGCTTTTTCTGGGGCCTTAAATGCCGGTTTGCCAGTAATGTTCGATCGAGAATTTGGCTTTCTTAACCGTCTTTTGGTAGCACCTTTAACCACTCGTTACTCGATCGTGGCCGCTTCTACCATCTATATTATCGCCCTCAGTTTCATCCAAACCGCCTCGATCGTGGCCGCTAGTGCCTTTTTAGGGGCCGGGTGGCCTAGTTTAGCCGGATTAGGTGCGATCGCTTTGATTGTGTTCCTAATCGTTTTGGGGATGACTGCCTTAAGTCTCAGTTTAACCTTTGCTCTCCCCGGACATATCGAATTAATCGCCGTCATTTTCGTCACCAATTTACCGCTTTTATTTGCCAGTACCGCCCTCGCACCCTTAAACTTTATGGCAGATTGGTTACAAGTAATCGCTAGTCTCAACCCTCTTACCTATGCGATCGAACCGATCCGTTATATTTATTTCAATCAGCACTGGTCTTTTGATAGCATAGTCTTACAAACCCCTTGGCTTGACCTCAATTTCTTGACAGTTTTAGGCCTGCTCTTAGCTTTTGATCTGCTAATCCTTTTGGCAATTCAGCCCTTACTTCGTCGTCGTTTTGCTTAAATCAGTTATCAGTTATCAGTTATCAGTTATCAGTTTACTTTCACTGAAAAGCCTGCAACTTTCTCACAACCAAAAACTAGACAAGTAAGTAGTTATAATTAAATTGAAGATAGATTTTGCCTCTGATCCCCCCCGCCCCCCTTGATAAGGGGGGGGCTGACAACTTTTAACACCTACCCACTTAATTTTCTGAGGAGTTAGTCAGATTATGAATACTCAAAAAATGTTAATCAAATCGTCTTTATTCCTAGCTACTATTTTATTAGTCGGCGCTGATTTTAGTCCGCAAGTGTTAGCTCAAAGCTTGAACCCCAGTCAACCGGACTATCAAAAAAATGAACGTAGTTCCGATGGCAGGGATGATCTCGGTGGTTTTAATCCTTTAGACTTGATTCATAATAGTAATTTTCGCCGTAGCCGGGACGGATCGGAATTTCAGGAAGATACCCTCAATAATATCAACGAAGCGGCTGAGGAGTTTAAACGCAAGCAAAGAGAACAACTGGAAAATCTGCAAAATCCTGCCCCAGAAACCAAATAAAACTCCTTTTTTGAGTAGTTAGACACAATTAATCGCACATAGGTAGGTATTGAAAACTTTCAGATGCCCCCCTTATTAAGGGTAGATCCCCCCGCCTATCGGCACCACCCTTATCAAGGGGGGCAGGGGGGATCGAACCTAAAATCCATTTTTAATTCAATTATAACCAGCTACTTATCTAACTACCTCTTACCTCTTGCCTATTGCCTTTTGCCTTTTGTCTTTTGCCTATCCTAAGCAAGAAGTTGATTTTGTTCAATGTCTTAGTATATATGATCGCTGAGTGCAGATGATCTTAGAAAGACCAATGACCGAAGATCATTGGGGGGTTTATCTGACACGAATTTATATTAAACTTAGGATTGGTTTATTGAATTATCGTCTTATTAAAACTGTGGAAGTAATGGAAATCGGGCAAAAAGTCAAGGTCTGTCGCTTAAGAGACCGCGTTAACTCGGATGTAGCGGGTAAATTGGGTAAAGTGGGTGTCATCAAAAATTTTAAGATGACCGATGGCAGCGGTGTTGGTGCTGTTGTCCAGTTCGATGATAAGACCGCTACTTGGTTTTTTGAGGATGAACTCAAACTCATCTAAATACAACGCTTAGGAATTAATTATGTCCTTAATTTTGACCTTTTTGGGCAAGGGGGGCAGCGGTCGCAGTACAATAGCGATCGCTTCGGCAAAGAAAATGGCTGGTCTGGGGTCAAAAGTTCTCTTGATCGGGCAAGATTCTGGTCCCGCTTGGGGATTACTCCTCAAGGCCTCCCCTAGCTCCTCTATTACGGAAATTGCCCCTAATCTCTCGGTTGTGCAGCTTAGTAGTACACAGTTACTAGAAAAAAGTTGGGAAGAAGTCAAGGAACTGGAAAAGCAGTATTTGCGTTCTCCCACCTTGAAAAATGTTTATGGTCAAGAGTTGGGCATTTTACCCGGAATGGATCAAGCTCTAGCTTTAAATTTCCTGCGGGAACAGGATAAAAGCGGAAATTACGATGTCATCATCTACGACGGCAGCGGAGATATCAACAGTCTGAGAATGTTGGGGATTCCAGAGGTAGGTGGCTGGTATTTACGGCGTTTTCGGCAGGTTTTCAGTGATTCCGAGATTGGTCGCACCCTTTCTCCCTTTTTCCAACCGATCGCCGCTGCCGTGCTGAATTTCTCCTTTAATCCCGATGGTTTGGGGAAGAAGGCCGATAATAACATTTTAGACGAGGGGCGCTCGGCTTTAGCCGATCCTCGGCGAGTTTTAGCCTATCTAGTCACCAATGATGATCCACTTGCGATCGCAGATGCCAAATATCTTTGGGGTGGGGCGCAGCAAATCGGTTTAAATGTGGGGGGAGTGATTTTTAATCGCTGTCAGAGTGCTACGGAGGATTTTGCCCCGCTGCCGGCTGCGATTTTACCCGACCGTCAAGGAGAAGATTGGCAGGAATTAATCGCCGAGTTACCCAATTTTCTCACGGTGCAGCCGCCCAAACCGTTAATAATCGATACGGCAGCCGGTCAGGTCAAGGTTTATTTACCCGGATTCGAGAAAAAACAGGTAAAACTGACGCAATCGGGTCCAGAATTAACCATCGAAGCCGGGGATCAACGGCGTAATATTGATGTACCACCGCCTCTAACCGGACGAGCGGTAAAAGGGGCCAAATTCCAAGACGGTTACTTAATTATTTCTTTTTAAGGGATTATGTCGAACACCGAGATAGAAAACAAGGATAATCGAGGCGCAAAAACTCGCCAATTATTGGGGATGAAAGGGGCTTCATCGGCAGAAACTTCCCTCTGGAAAATCCGCTTACAATTGATGAAGCCGATCACTTGGATTCCCCTAATTTGGGGGGTTGTCTGTGGGGCTGCTTCATCGGGGAATTATACTTGGTCTTTAGAAGATGTCTTAAAAGCGGCCACCTGTATGTTACTTTCCGGTCCATTGATGACCGGTTATACCCAAACTTTAAATGATTTTTACGATCGAGAAATCGATGCAATTAATGAACCCTATCGCCCGATTCCTTCGGGGGCAATTTCTATTCCGCAAGTAGTCGGCCAGATTTTGGTTTTATTAGCGGGTGGGTTAGGAATAGCCTATCTTCTCGATCGCTGGGCCGGTCATGATTTCCCGATCATGCTCTGTTTAACCCTATTTGGTTCTTTTATTGCCTATATTTATTCAGCGCCGCCTTTAAAATTAAAACAAAATGGTTGGCTAGGAAATTATGCCCTCGGTGCTAGTTATATAGCCTTACCTTGGTGGGCAGGTCACGCCCTTTTTGGTCAGTTAAATTGGACAATTATGATCCTAACCCTCATCTATAGTCTGGCGGGTTTAGGCATTGCTGTGGTCAACGACTTTAAAAGTGTGGAAGGTGACGAAAAATTAGGCTTAAAATCCTTGCCAGTTATGTTTGGAATTACCACCGCAGCTTGGATTTGTGTGATTATGATCGATGTTTTTCAAGCAGGAATTGCGGGCTATCTGATTAGTATTCATCAGAATCTTTATGCCGCTATTTTACTGTTATTAATTATCCCTCAGATCACTTTCCAAGATATGTATTTTTTGCGGGATCCGCTCAAAAATGATGTCAAATATCAAGCCAGCGCCCAGCCTTTTCTAGTGTTAGGAATGTTGGTGACAGGTTTGGCTTTAGGTCAGGGGATACTCTGAAGATTGTAATTAATAAAAACAGGAAATATCCAGTTTATGGGACATAATCGCCTTGAATTGGGCTTCTGTTTAAGGTAACTTGAGCGGTCAAGGGGGGTGAAAATGGATTTTCGGTTCGATCCCCCCTTAATCCCCCCTTGATAAGGGGGGTGCCGATCCCGCCTTGATAAGGGGGGTATCTGACAATTTTTAACACCTACCTACTTAGCTCGATCCCTAGTCTTTTCGTTACAATCAAGAGGGAATCGATGCCGGGGGAAAAATTTACCTTTTTTTCTTCCCTCCGATTTGCCATTCTTGACGAACTAATCAAGAATAGTTTCTGTTTAACAAGATTGATTGAGACAAGTATCTCGAACCTAGTCACCATGAGTAATACCAGTAATTTTCGCCAAGCTTTACGCGAGGCTAAAAGCCAAGCACTTATCGGCCCCAATGTTATCCCCAAGGCCCTGCCCTATCTCGGTGGCGGTCTAATTTTGACTGCGGTGGGAACCTATGGCGGTTTAGGTGTGATCCAATCCTATCCCCAGATTTTCTTCCCGACTTTCTTTGTCGCTCTGATTGCCGAGATTATTTTATTTTTTGTCGCCCGTAATACTGCGGAAAGAGGCAATACAGGCACTGCTCTGCCCCTGCTGACTCTCTATAGTCTTCTTTCTGGCTATACTCTCAGTGGAATCGTCTATGTGGCCTTAGGTACTTCCGGTGTTGGTTTGCGAGGAGTGGCAATTGCTGCCCTCGGTTGCGGCATCGCTTTTGTCTTGGGACGCAATATCGGCTCGAATCTGTCGGAAAAAGATGGTTTAGCCCTGACTCAAACCGTTAGCATCGGTATTCTCGCTCTCTTTATTGTTCTCATTGGTCAGCTAATTTTCTCTATCTTTGGTGGCGCTACTCCCACCTGGTTAGAAATCGCCATTTCTGGCATCGGGGTTTTCTTGTTTGCTGGTTCGGCAGTGGTGGACTTTTACATCTTGCCCCGTACCTACAGAGATGAACAGTATCTTAGTGCTGCTTTATCGATGTATTTGACCTATATCAACCTATTTATCTTTATTCTGCGCCTTTTAATCGCTCTTAACGGTCGAGATTAGGGCAAATAGAGAGGAGTTAGAAATTAGTTACAACCTAACTTCTAACTCCGCTAGAATAGTAAAGAAATGTAAACGGACTGTAAAGATCATGACTGAACCACAACCGACTCAAACCCCCAAATTAGAAGATCCCAAATTTGGCTTTAATGACTATGCCGAGCGCCTCAACGGTAGGGCTGCTATGATTGGTTTTGTGATCACCCTGTTGATCGAGTATCTAACTGGCCAAGGTCTGTTATCTTGGTTAGGGTTACAGTAGTTTTTTAGGCTTTTTTAGGCATTCTAGGGGAAATATAGCCTTGAGTGTTAGCTAACGCATACAAGCTTCATGATTTTCCCCGTAGAATCCTTGCAAGACCGAATCACCTCGCTGTTGTGGTGTCCCGTGGGAGCGATTAGGAACTTCAAAATCGCCCACTTCCGAAGCGGCTTCCCCTAGAAGTTTTCCCGCTAGTATATAATCCTGTTTGGATAAACCTCTAGCTTCGGTAAATAACCAAGAAAGGGTATCTCCCGCTAGACAATCGGCCTGTAATTCAATGCCGATGCTCATCCCACCTTCATCGATGCCACCAATACCCCGATTCCACTGAACAGCGTGAGCGGCCTCGTGAGCGACGGCGTAAAGGGGAAATAAAGGATTATCGCTAATACCAGTAACTTGCTTGAGATTGACATAGACTGTATTATCTACAGTGCAGAAAGCCGCTAGGGAAATTACGCCGCAGGGAGTGGTTATCGGGCCATCGCTTAACAAATACTTAAAATTGATCTGGTGTAATTGAGCCGTATATTCAATTACCGCTTCTAGGGCATCCGTAATATCGTCTGCTTGCGCTCTCTGGGCTAGAGGGGATAAAATCAAGAGGGAACTACAAGAAACGGCAGATATCAGGGATAATAACCGTTTAAGGCCAGAGTTAGGTTTCATGGTACTAACAAAGTCGGGAGTGAGGAAGAAGTTTAATTGATCTGAATTAGCCTACCGCTACGATCACAATTTTAAAAGCTATGTATAAGACTTTCAGAGAAAATACAGAATTTACGCGGCTTTTGATCGAAGTTGACAGAATTTCTCCTCAAGGTTGAGGAAATTAATTTGGCACGACCACTGATTGTGTTGAAAATCTGCCCGTCAGTCAGGCAAAAAGCTCCCCATCAGGTCATTTCCCCATCTCCCCACCCCGAACATTCGTTACACTTGTACTACAAGTCTATCCCCATTTCTCGCAAACGAGCCGCCAGCCGTTGAGAACGCTGTCTTTCCGCTTCCAGAGCTTGCTGAGTAGCATTTAATTGCTCCTGTGCTGCGGCCGCTTGCTCCTGTGCTGCGGCCGCTTGCTCCTGTGCTGCGGCCGCTTGCTCCTGTGCTGCGGCCGCTTGCTCCTGTGCTGCTTCTTCTGGCAAGGGGATTAAATTGCCTTCCGAGTCATAAAATCTGGCCCAGATTGCCGTTTCTCGGTCAATAGTACCCTCCCAAGTTCCCAACCAATAGCCTAAGGTTTCGCACCATAACCAG
>NZ_JAPZQM010000163.1:0-4269 GCF_027530565.1 Microcystis sp. LE19-10.1B
AATTGGCGCGTTAGAAAATGCTCGTGATTTTGTCAAAACAGTTTTGCAAGCTCGCTTAGGTGAAGTTCCTTTAGATGTGGAACAATACCTGAATAAAGTTTCGGTACTATCTACATTACAAGAGATTGTTAAATTAGCAGCCACTGCTAATTCTCTCGCAGAATTTAGGCAGTCTTTGGCAAAAATCCAATCCTAGAACTTCTTTAGAAAACGGGTTTCTGCAAACGCCTATTTAGAAGCCCGTTTTCTTGTATAAATGTTAATTTTTGTCATAGCACCCTTGAAAGATTGGCGATTTTTTGCATAAAATAGCACCAGTCATCCTTTGCGGTTAACGTCATGACTTCTACCCTGTTGCCGAGCCTTCCTGCTGTTTACGATATTTTGTTCGATTTCGCTCAATCTGATGGTTTTTGGGCAAATTTAGAAACTGCTTTTGGCACAAACTATGATGTGGTTAAAGCGACGCAATTACGACAGCAGTGGCAAAGTCGAGATTTTAGTCAACTTCCCCCTATTACAGTTAAAAACCTTGGCAATTCAGGGATTTTCGGCGCATATTCCAGCAGTACCAATAGGATTTATATCTCTCAAGCGCTGATTGATTCGGGTGACGCTACCACCCTCAAAGCGGTGTTATTAGAAGAAATTGGGCATTTTATCGACGCGCAAATCAACAGCAGCGATACGCCGGGGGATGAGGGGCAGTTATTTTCGGCGTTGGTGCGGGGGGAAGTGCTGACAGAGGAGCAAATCGCGGCGATACGAGAGGAAAATGACGCGGCGACTATTACCGTTGATGGGCAAGCGATTAGTGTGGAAATGGCCTTTGGTACCCCTACTAACTTTACTGTGGGGAGTAGTCCCATTTCCGTGACGGTAGGGGACTTCAACGGCGACGGCAAATCCGATTTGGCTACGGCGAACGTTGGCAGCAACAACGTATCGGTGCTATTAGGAACTGGCACGGGCAGTTTTGGACCCGCCACTAACTTTTCTGTGGGGGGTGGTCCCTTTTCCGTGACGGTAGGGGACTTCAACGGTGACGGCAAATCCGATTTGGCTGTGGCGAACTTTAGCAGCCAAAAAGTCTCGGTGCTATTAGGAACCGGTACGGGCAGTTTTGGACTCGCCACTAACTTTACTGTGGGGAGTAGTCCCTATTCCGTAACGGTAGGAGACTTCAACGGCGACGGCAAATCCGATTTGGCTGTGGCGAACTTTAACAGCGGCAACGTCTCAGTACTATTAGGAACCGGCACGGGCAGTTTTGGACCCGCCACTAACTTTTCTGTGGGGCTTAAGCCCTTTTCCGTGACGGTAGGGGACTTCAACGGCGACGGCAAATCCGATTTGGCAACGGCGAACTTGTACAGCAACAACGTCTCAGTGCTATTAGGAACCGGCACGGGCAGTTTTGGACCCGCCACTAACTTTTCCGTGGGGAGTCTTCCCACTTCCGTGACGGTAGGGGACTTCAACGGCGATGGCAAATCCGATTTGGCAACGGCGAACTTGTACAGCAACAACGTCTCGGTGCTATTAGGAACCGGCACGGGCAGTTTTGGCACTGCCACTAACTTTTCCGTGGGGAGTCGTCCCACTTCCGTGACGGTAGGGAACTTCAACGGCGACGGCAAATCCGATTTGGCTGTGGCGAACCGTTTCACCAACAACGTATCGGTGCTCCTCAATACCACCCCCAAAATCACCATCGCCCCCGGCACCAACCCGGTAGAAGGGGGAACCGTCGGCACCTTTATCATCAGCCTAGACACCCCCGCGCCCACGGGTGGGATAGTGGTCAACTTCAACACCACTGGCAGTACCGCCACCATTCTCGCCGACTATTCCCTCACTGCTGGCATAAATACCACCGCAGTAACCGCCAACACCTTCACCATCGCCGCCGGAGCCACCACCGCTACCCTCAACGTGGTCGCCGTATCCGATGCGGTAAATGACCCCAACGAAACCGTCAAAGTCAACCTGACATCGGGGGGAGACTACATCCTCGGTGCTAACTCTAGCGCCAGCTTTAATCCTGCTACTAACTTTTCCGTGGGGAATCGTCCCACTTCCGTGACGGTAGGGGACTTCAACGGCGACGGCAAATCCGATTTGGCTACGGCGAACTATTTCGGCAACAACGTCTCAGTGCTGTTAGGAACCGGCACGGGCAGTTTTGCCACCGCCACTAACTTTTCCGCGGGGAATGGTGCCTTTTCCGTGACGGTAGGGGACTTCAACGGCGACGGCAAATCCGATTTGGCTACGGCGAACCGTTTCGGCAACAACGTCTCAGTGCTGTTAGGAACCGGCACGGGCAGTTTTGGCACCCCCACCAACTTTTCCGTGGGGAATGGTCCCTGGTCCGTGACGGTAGGGGACTTCAACGGCGACGGCAAATCCGATTTGGCTGTGGCGAACGCTGGCAGCAGCAACGTCTCAGTGTTATTAGGAACCGGCACGGGCAGTTTTGGCACTGCCACCAACTTTTCCGTGGGGAATGGTCCCTGGTCCGTGACGGTAGGGGACTTCAACGGCGACGGCAAATCCGATTTGGCAACGGCGAACTTGTACAGCTACAACGTCTCGGTGCTATTAGGAACCGGCACGGGCAGTTTTGGCACCCCCACTAACTTTTCCGCGGGGAGTCGTCCCATTTCCGTGGCGGTAGGAGACTTCAACGGCGACGGCAAATCCGATTTGGCTGTGGCGAACTATTTCTGCTGCAACGTCTCAGTGTTATTAGGAACCGGCACGGGCAGTTTTGGCACTGCCACCAACTTTTCCGTGGGGAGTCGTCCCATTTCCGTGGCGGTAGGAGACTTCAACGGCGACGGCAAATCCGATTTGGCTGTGGCGAACGCTGGCTGCTGCAACGTCTCAGTGTTATTAGGAACCGGCACGGGCAGTTTTGGCACTGCCACCAACTTTTCCGTGGGGACTGGTCCCTGGTCCGTGACGGTAGGGGACTTCAACGGCGACGGCAAATCCGATTTGGCTACGGCGAACCGGCACAGCAGCAACGTCTCGGTACTCCTCAATGCCGATGTCCCTCAACCCGCAATTTCTCTTTCCATTAACGATGTAACCATTACCGAAGGCAATAGCGGCACCACTAACGCGGTCTTTACCGTGAGCCTTTCTAGTGCTGCCAGTACCGTTGTTAGCGTCAACTACGCCACCGCTAACGGTACAGCCACCGCCGGAACCGATTACACTGCTATTCCTCCCACCACCTTAACCTTCAATCCGGGAGAAACTTCTAAAACGATTACAGTTGCAGTCAATGGCGATAACCAAGTTGAACTCAATGAGACATTTTTCCTCAATCTCAGCAATTTACAAGCCAATGGCAGTAACGTTACCTTAGCCGATAATCAAGGACAGGGAACGATTAATAACGATGACAGTGCATCTATTGCGATTACTGATGTCACAGTAACAGAAGGAAATAGTGGCACAACTAATGCAGTATTTACTGTCACTCTTTCTAATGCAGTTGATACAGCGATTAGCCTCAATTACGCCACAGCCAATGGAACCGCTACCACAGCAGATAATGATTATACGGCGATTGCTACTACTCCCTTAACCTTCAATGCTGGTGAGACTTCTAAGACGATTACTGTTGCTGTTAATGGCGATACCAAAGTTGAAGCTAACGAGAATTTCTTCGTCAATCTTAGTAATTTACAAGCCAATGGTCGCAACGTTACCATAACCGATAATCAGGGACAGGGAACGATTACTGATGATGATGTCATACTTCCTAGTATTACTCTTGCGGTTTCTCCTAGTAGTGTTACTGAAGACGGGACAAGTAATCTCATCTACACCTTTACCCGTAGTGGAGTAACAACAAATCTTTTGACAGTTAACTATAGTATTGGTGGGACAGCAACTAATGGAACCGATTACGCTTCGATTCCCACAGGTGTAACTTTTGCGGCTAATTTAGCGACTGCGACTGTAACAATTAACCCCACTCCTGACACAATAGTAGAAAGTGACGAAACCGTTATTTTAACTCTTGCTTCTGGGACAGGTTATACAGTTGGGACCACCACCGCAGTTACGGGTACGATTACCAATGACGACTTTCCCCAACTCTCCATCAATGACATCACCGTAGTGGAAGGTAAAGATAATAATGCCATCCTCACCGTCACAGTTGATAATCCCAATCCGCAACCAATTACCTTCAACTATACCACTGCACCCATTAACGCTACCGCCAATGTAGATTACACTAGCAAAACC
>NZ_JAPZQM010000533.1:0-8340 GCF_027530565.1 Microcystis sp. LE19-10.1B
TTCTGGGACTTTTTCTCTGAAAATTAGGTAATTGACCAGATGAGAATCGGTAAAACCCTACACCCCACACCCCACACCCCACACCCTGTCCCCACGAAAAACTTTTTCAGCAGACCCTAATTAGGGGTCTCAAGACCCCCCTAGCGGCCACCGAGAAAACCTTGACCAGCTAAGTATTTTTACTCAAGTCTCTGGAGGGGGACAGCTTATGTGACAGTTGAGGGTGCGGAATGTGGGCTTGAAATGCTCACACAGCAAACGGATAACAAAATTGGTCAATTGTCAATGGCGTTTGAGATGCGCTGACCCCGGATCATTAATTGCCTCTTGGGAGAATTGATAAATTGCCATTATTTTAAGCCATATTCTTCTCTTAATCTTGTTTTTAACTGCTCAAAAACTAATTCCCCATCGGTTACATTACCCGCTAAAATTTGCTCGGTTGCACTATCAATTTTTTGCCGTAACTCCTCTAATTGATGGTTAGTTTCCTGACTATCTTCGCCTAAAATAATAATTTCTACTCTTTGACTGGATCGAAAGGGTAAATCGGATAAAATTAACTGATGTGATCGCTCAATTGTCACATATTTTTTGTAAGCATTCATATTAGTTTTACTTTCTTTAATTCTGCTAATTTAAACTCTTAACCACTAACAACTCATTCCCCCGGTCATCAATTACTTTAACGGCAATTTGCCGATGTTCTCCCACTGCAAAAGGTGCGCTGGTTGTCCCTGCTAGATGTTCCCAGACTGATTCCTCATAGGTTCCCTTTAAAGCTTTCTTAATCGAATCCCAAGTGCCGGTACGGGGAAAAATGCCTGATTGACGTGGAAACATAGGCCGTTGTAGTCAGTATCGAGAAACCAAGCGGGGACATTCTT
Organism: Microcystis sp. LE19-10.1B; assembly: GCF_027530565.1. Lineage (NCBI taxonomy): Bacteria > Bacillati > Cyanobacteriota > Cyanophyceae > Chroococcales > Microcystaceae > Microcystis > Microcystis sp. LE19-10.1B. The sequence continues at coordinate 888 of NZ_JAPZQM010000533.1, forward strand.
ACCCGGTTCTGAGTCCACTTTCATTGTAACCGGGTCAAACACATCCAACCCCAATAACTCCACTTGATATTTACTCTCAGCGATGGGATTAATCCTAATCTCTTTTGTGTGGGGAGCATCTCATTTATGCAAGTGCGTAATTATACTTATCCCTAAAACTGTTTTCTAGCAAGGCTTTCAAAATAGCTTGACATAAAAACCTGATTTAGGGGTTACAAAGGTGAGATGCTCCCCTTTGTGTGCCACTATTCATAAAAAGGGTCCGCCACCTGAAAAGCCGCCCTCCTTGGCCAGAAGCGGTCAGAATGATTGCTTCTCTTGGGGGTTTTTTAGGTAGAAAAGGCGACGGTGAACCAGGTGTTAAAACTATTTGGTTGGGACTGCGAAGGTAACATGATATCAGCCAGACTTGGAAACTATCTCATCAAATTAGTCCCCCCATAGAACCCCCTTGAGCCATCTTGCAGACTTTTCTCTTTTTGTCAAATTTTATGTTAAGAAAGATGTGACTAATGGATAGGGGGGGCAGGGGGGATCGAACCTAAAATCCATTTTTAATTTAATTATAACCAGCTACTTATCATGTTTGATTCTCCTGTTGATCTTCTCATTCTCTCCAATGGCCCTGGAGAAATATCTACATGGGTGCGTCCAGTTGTCAAGAGATTGCGACAAAACTTAACAGAAGATCGATCGCTGTTGCGGATTTCGGTGATTCTTTCCCCTTGTACTCATTCTATGGGGGCGGAAACGGAAGTAGTTAGGAAATATCCAGAGGTCGATCGAGTCCAGTCGCCAGAAAACTTCTTTAATTTTCTTTTCTGGGGAAAAACCGCCGATAATTGGGATTGGCACCCCAAGGGCATCGTTTTATTTTTAGGGGGCGATCAATTTTTTGCCCTCACCATCGGTAAACGTTTGGGTTATCGCACCGTTATCTATGCGGAATGGGAAGCGCGTTGGTATCGGGGTATCGATCGCTTTGCCGTGATGAATACAAGTGTATTAAAAAATATTCCTGAACAATATCAATCTAAATTTACCGTTATCGGCGATTTAATGGTAGATTTGCCCACTGCTATCACCCCCGATGATGCTACCTTAATTGCACTCCTCCCGGGTTCCAAACCCTCAAAATTGGCCCAGGGTGTACCCCTAACCCTAGCCATTGCTGAAAAGATACACGCGCAGGCTCCCCAGACTAAATTCTTAATTCCCGTCGCTCCTACCCTAAATTTAGCTTATTTGGCGAAATTTGCCGATCCTAGCTATAATCCGATGATCACTAAAACCGGTTGGAGTGCTGCCCAATTAAAAAACGGAGAAAAACCCTATCTAGAAACAGCTAAGGGGGTAAAAGTTGACCTAATTACCGATTTTCCCGCCCATAACCAGCTTTCTCGCTGTCATTTAGCTTTAACGACGGTGGGAGCTAATACTGCCGAATTAGGGGCGCTGGCAATCCCGATGATTATTTTACTACCGACTCAGCAACTAGATGCGATGAGAACTTGGGACGGTTTACCCGGTTTATTAGCCCAACTGCCGGGGGTGGGTTCTTTATTTGCTAAGATGATTAATCTCTATATGTTGCGGAAAAAGCGTTTATATGCTTGGCCAAATATTTGGGCCGGTGCCGAAATTGTTCCGGAATTATTGGGGGAATTACAACCAGAAGAAGTGGCAAATATGGCTATATCTTGGTTAGAAAATCCCGAACAATTAGAGGCTATCCGGCAAAAATTGCGGGCAGTGCGCGGGCAAGCGGGAGCAGTGGATAAGTTAGTATCTATTATTGCCGAACAACTGTCTAGCTTCTAAGCAATCAGAGAATTAAGCTTGTTGGTAGTGAGGATCAATTGCGATTAATTTATTAACAGTTTGATAGAATTCCTGCTGATAAAATTCCCGTTGATTGCTGTCGAGAGCATTAATTAATTGTTCTTGACAGTAGCGACGATATTCCATTAAACTAATTTTTTCCATAGCTATAATAGCATCTTTGATCTGTTCTTCTGGCTGCAAAATTTCCTGACTGGTATGTTCATTTAAGTGAAATAAAGAATTAAAATCACGGTTTTTGTCTGTGGTTATCATCAATAAATGATTCTGTAAAGCTGACATCAAATCTCTTGGTTTAGTAATTTGGGTTTCTAACTCTAGAATTACTTGCCATAACCAACGATAATCCGGGAGATTAAAAATTAAATCTTTTTCATCCAAAGATTCTAAAATTATTTCCCGATATTCAGGATAATGGAGATAGATTAATAATAATAACCATTCGGCTTTTTCCGAGCTATTTTTTTCGGATTTATCTAAAATATTTTTCCTCTTGATTGCCAGAGATTTTCCTTGAGGTTTATTAACCTGCTTTGAGAGATTTTTTAAAATATAAGGCAAACGAGTGGCATCTTTTTGAGCCAAAATTTCAGCACAATAATCTAGATAAAAAGTGCGTTGATTGCTATCGATTAACTTTTGCAGTAAACTCACCATACTATTGGCTACTTGTTGAAAATGTAGTCCCTGTTTTAAATCTTTATTAACCAACATTTGCGAGATTTGCCAATCAATCCAAAAAGGAGATTTTTCGATTAGTTCTCGATAACTATTCACCCCGTCAGCACGAGATTTAAGAAATTCATCGGCATCTTTACCATCGGGAAGATTGAGGATTTTTAGGTTAACTTGTCCCGAATAAACTAGGGAGTTAATTTCCTCGATCGCCCTTTGTGTCGCTTTAATTCCCGCTTGATCAGCATCAAAATTAAAGATTATTTGTTTATTTTCACTGTAGCGCAAAAGTAATTTAATTTGCTCTTGACTTAAAGCTGTTCCTAAACAGGCAACCACATTAGTAATACCAGTAGCATGGAGAGCGATTGCGTCAAAATAACCCTCGACAACTATCGCTAAATCTTGCTGAATAATTGCCTGTTTAGCTCGATCGAGAGCAAAGAGAGTTTTTCCCTTTTCAAATAGAGGAGTATCGGGAGAATTTAGATACTTTGGCTGCTCATTACCTAAAGTGCGACTACCAAAAGCGATCGCTCGTCCTTGACTATCAAAAATAGGAATCATTAAACGATCTCGAAATTGATCGTAATAACCACTACCATTTTGACGCGCTTTAATTAATCCCGCTTGTTCCACTAAAGCCACAGGATAGCGCTTTTGTTCCACTAAATAACGATAGAGAGTTTCCCAACCTTCCGGAGAATATCCCAGTTGAAAAGCTGCGATAGTTTCCGCGGTTAGTTGTCGTTGTACCTTGAGATAATCTAACGCTTTTTCCCCTTGAGGTTGACTAAGGGCGTGTTGATAAAAACTCACCGCCACGGCCATTATTTCGTATAATTGTTCCTTGAGGGATAATTTCTGTTCTAATTCCTGACGCTGTTCTACTGCCAGAGTTTTAATCGGGATTTGATACCTTCTAGCGAGATCGAAAACCACCTCACTAAAAGATTGTTTTCCCACTTCCATAAGAAATTTAATCCCGTTTCCCCCCGCACCACAGCCAAAACAGTAATACATTTGTTTGGCAGGACTAACCGTAAAACTGGGGGATTTTTCCTCGTGAAAAGGACATAAACCAACGTATTCCCGTCCCCTTTTTTTGAGGACGACTCTCTCGGAAATTAAATCCACAATATCAATTCTTTGTTTAACTTCTTCGATCGTGTCCGGATGTAGTCGCGGTGTATCCATAATCAGTTATCAGCAGTCAGGAGTCAGATGTGAGTTTTAAGTGAGCAGTATATATTAAGTGAGCAGTATTAAAGCTGATCACTGAAAAATCTCCCCAACACCTAGCACCCCCACTAAGGCCCTTTTTGACTCCTGGAAATTCGCACCCATAAGTAATAAGAAAGGACTTGACTTTGGCGGCGGCTTGTGCTATGCTTTTCTAATAATGGGAATCCGTGCAAATTTTTACAAGTTCAAATATTCCCATTATGAATAAAATCTTTTAAAAATATTATCTCAAAATCTCCCGACAAAAGCCAGCAAAATTTCGCCCATAATTGTTAAGTTTTGTTAAAAATGCAGAGACCGGCAGGGAAAGAACTGATTACTGATCACTGATCACTGAAAAACTTCCCCACTGCGATGGCTGCATTTTGTCCTCCGAAACCGAAACTAAGACAGAGACAATTGTGCAGGGAAAAATTAACAGCCGATCTAGTTAAATTTAACTGAAAAGGCGACTCGCGCACACCGACACAGGGGGGAATTAGCTGATTTTTCAGGGCCATTAAACAAAAAGCCACGCCTAATGCCCCCGAAGCCCCTAAAGTGTGTCCTGTTGCCCCTTTTGTCGAGCTTACAGCCACTTGCGAGCCAAAAATGCTGGCGATCAGGTTTGCCTCCCGTTCATCGTTTAAACGCGTGCTAGTGCCGTGGGCGTGAATGTAATTAATTTCATCTTTTCTTAATTGACTTCTGTGCAAACATAGTTCTATGGCTTTGGTAGCACTACGATTATTCACCGCCGGGGCGCTGACATGATCGGCATCGCAGGTAAAACCATAGCCCAAAATTTGCCCGTAGATGGGGGCATTTCTGCTTAAAGCCAGTTCTTCGGATTCAAGGACGAAAATCGCCCCAGCTTCGCCCAAAACCAAGCCCTCCCTAGCTCTATCAAAAGGATAACAGCCCGTTTTCGCCAAAGCTCCCATCTGTTCAAATCCCACCAAAGTTAAGGGAGTGATCGGGGTTTCGAGCGCCCCGGCTAAAACTCGATCGCATTCTCCCATAGTAATTAATTCTACAGCCTGTGCGAGCGACCAGATGCCCGTGGCACAGGCCGCCATGGGTGCTAACACTGGGGCGCCGGTTTCTATCAATCTAGCGGTCAATACCGAGGCGCGATCGGGTAAACTATCTAACCAGTTTTCTACTATTCCCGTCGCTGCCATCCGTTCCCATAAACCCTGACAACCGCGACTAGAACCGATAGTGACACCACAATCCTTTAAGGGAGGGGTTAATTGAGCGTCTTCAAGGGCAGCAATCAGGGCAATTTTGGTTAAATCCTCTAAAAATGCCGGTTTGTGACCGATTAAACCCAAGGGTAAAGCGGGTAAATCAGAAAAGGGTTGTTGCCTAGTTATACCAGTTTTGCCCTCTAGTAATCTTTGCCAACTCTGACTTAAATTTCCCAGAGAACTGATCAACCCAATTCCCGTCACCACAACATTCATTTATCAGTTATCAGGTATCAGTTATCAGTTATCAGCTATCAGCTATCAGCTATCAGTTATCAGCTATCAGTTATCAGCTATCGGAATATTAAATGATTGGGCGGGTGACGGCGAACATTAAATTATTGTCGCCCGGTCCCACCCTAACCGATCGCTATTTTTTCAGGTTTTCTGCACCGGAAACAACCTTGGCCGAGTCAATTTTATCCCCTTGTTTAATCGTATCGATCACTTCCATTCCCTCAGTTACATAACCAAAAACGGCATAATCACCATCGAGGAAATTGATATCCGACAGGGCAAAATAAAACTGAGAAGAAGCGGAATTAGGTTGTTGAGAACGGGCCATTGCGATTGCACCGCGTTTATGGGGTAAAGCGACGATGGGAGTGCGGGCCGTGGCCTGTTGACCGATTGCTTGCCCATAAATCGGCTCTTTTTCGTCTTTGAGGAGAATTTCCAGGGGAACATAACGGGATTGCTTGGTTTTCGGATCGACAAAACCACCAGTTCCGCGACCTTGGGGATCACCCCCTTGGGCGACAAAAGGCTGCGGTTCTGTAACCACGCGATGGAAAGTTAAACCATTATAAAAACCTCTCTCCACCAGATCCACAAAGTTACCGGCAGTAATTGGGGCCGCATTGCCATCAATTTCGATCGTTACCGGTTTACCTTTGATGATCATCTCGACCACGGCAGTTCCATCTAAGCGGGGTTTGTAATTATCCATAGAATTATCGGGGGTGGAGTTAGCTTCTGGGGAAGAACAGCCGAAAAGTGTCGTCGTTGTGATCAAAAAAAGACAAACTACAGACAGCCAGCCAGATTTTCTTATCTTCATCATTATTTTATAGCCAAAAAGATCGAAAAAAGGCCTACAATCCCTCTAGAGGAATTTCCAGAAAACGAGCGAGTTCCGCTCCTTGATTTTCCAATTCCGAGAGGGACATCGGATCGCCGACGCGAGTTAAAGGGATATCGCGACGCTGTTTAATCCGCAGGAATAGTTCCCGTTTCGGGTTGAGTCCTTCTCGCACTTCGGCCCGCACAGCTTGCACATCTTCGAGAGGCCAATCGAGATCAATGCGACGATTTTTGCCAGGGTAGCCCCAACGAAAGATTTTAACTTTGCCAGTTTCCTTGTTAAACTCGTTGTAACCACCTCCGACATTCCAGAGGAGAGATAACCAGAGATAGATGGCTAAAAGAGTCCCCGCAGTACCGTAAAAGAGGAGGGCGACTCCTTGGGGAATAAATTGTAAGGAACTGGTATCGCTAACGAGAAGTAGATTGACCTTCAAATAACTGGAAAGACCGGCGAGGAGAAACCCTAGACCGCCAATAGAGACGATTACAGCCCAAAAATAGTTACTAGGGCGACGCGCTCCCACTACTTCTTGCCGTAGGATCAGGCTATCTTTACTTGTTGTTTGCGCTTTCATGAATTCTTTTTAAGGTTGCCTAGAGTTATTTTACCAGCTTTTTTTCTCGCCACTTCCCCAACCCCGATCCAGGGTGTTGATTGGGAGCGGAATGCCGCCAAAATCACTCATACACTTTTTCTCTGATTAAGATCAAGGGTACTCTGTACCGGCGATTGCCTTCCAGAAAAGTTATCGAAAATTTAGTTGGTTAATGCTTCGATTTCTCTCATTGCTTGATCAATTCCTTCTTTAACTTTGCTCAATCCAGTTAAAAAGTATTGCCAATGACCGTGTTTGCCGTCGGTATTAATGGCATTACACCAGGGTTTAGCCGCTGCTTCCTTCACTTCCCTCAGTTCGTCCCATCCTTTAGTTTCTAAAATTAAATAGTTAGATTTAGCTGTCTTCAGACGGATAATAAAGTCTGGGAATAGTAAACCCTAAGCGTTCATTTTTAACAAAGGCTGCAGTGGCGGGATGATTGTCAATAATATAGGCGGCTGCCTGTTCCCATTGATCGGTATCAGCCACCACGTGGCAGGCGCTCGCTTTTCAAAAATATGCCAATTTGTCACTAAGACTTTACCCCGTCTCAGTTTGTCCATCAGGTGAGAAGGTACGAGGTCACGGGTGCGATACAAAGAAGCTTCGCCGTTGTCGGGGTTGAGTTCCTGTAACCCACATTCCGCACCCTAAGTGTCACAACGTCTCAAAAGAGGAAGGGGCGTGAGTCAAAATACTTATCTAGAGGAGTGAGTTGGCGGCAAGCTGCCGCCAACTAAGCCGAAAATTTCAGGGTTCCCCCGGTCATTCTCA
>NZ_JAPZQM010000021.1:0-8312 GCF_027530565.1 Microcystis sp. LE19-10.1B
GTGGGGTGTGGGGTGTGGGGTGTGGGGTGTGGGGTGTGGGGTGTGGGGTGTGGGGTGTGGGGTGTGGGGTGTGGGGTGTGGGGTGTGGGGTGTGGGGTGTGGGGTGTAGGTAAGGAAACCTCTTTCGTCTCTGGTGGTGAAAATTTTTTCATCGGGACTGTCTCCTGTTTTTTAACAACAGAATCCTGTTTCTTCCCTGCTGTCTCCTGTCTCCTGTCCCCCGACTTGCCAGTGGGAATTTTTGTCCGTCTGCTATCGGCGAATTTTTTCTTTAAAGAGCGCAATTCTTTTTTCAGAGACTTGAGAAACTCCTGACGGTTATGGAGGAGGGTTTCTAACTGTTGAATTTTTGTTTGTAATTCCGTCGCTTCCGTCTCTAACTTTTGTCTTTCCAAACCGGTTAAACGACGTAGGGGCATAGCCAAGATAGAATCAGCTTGAGCGTCACTAATGCCCAATTCTGCCTGAAAACGGTACTTAGCCGTCGTCCCATCGGGAGCATTTTTGAGAATATCCACCACTCGATCGATATTCTGCAAAGCTAATAATAAACCCTCCACTAAGTGTAAGCGATCGCTGGCCTGTTGCAACTCATCGCCATACTGACGGGTGAGAGTCGTTTCTCGAAAGCGCAAGAATTCCTGTAAAACTTGTTTTAAAGATAACTGCCGGGGTTGATTATCGACCAAAGCGAGGATAATCGCCCCAAAATTAGTCTGTAGGGCCGTTTGTTGGTATAAAGCCGCCAAAACCTGCTGCGGTTGACTTTCCCGCTTTAATTCAATCACCACCCGAATGCCTTCGCGATTACTTTCATCGCGGATATCGGCAATTCCCTCCAATTTCCCTAAATTGACTAATTCGGCGATTTTTTCGATCCATGCCGCCTTATTCACCTGAAAAGGCAACTCAGTAACCACAATTGCCGTCCTTTCCCTTCGGCGCTTGCCCTCAATGATAATTGTTTCAGTTTTCGCCACTCCGCGCACGGGAATAATCCCCCTACCGGTGCGATAAGCCTCCCGAATGCCGGTATCATCTAAAATCTCGCCTCCCGTGGGAAAATCGGGCCCGGGGATAATTTCTACTAACTTTTCCTCGCTTAAATCGGGATTATCAATCAAAGCGATTAAACCTTCCACCACTTCCCCTAAATTATGGGGAGGAATATTAGTCGCCATCCCCACCGCAATACCTGAACAACCATTAAGAATCAGTATCGGTAACTGAGCGGGTAAAACAACGGGTTCCTGTTGAGAATTATCAAAATTACTGCTAAAATTAACGATAGCTTCGCTAATTCCCCCCAAAACCGCCTGATCACCGATGCCGGCCAAACGGGTTTCTGTATAACGCATGGCCGCCGGGGGGTCGTTATCGATCGAACCAAAGTTACCATGGCCCGATAAAAGTGGGTAACGACTGGAAAAATCCTGTACCATACGAACCAGTGCCTCGTACACTGACTGATCGCCGTGGGGATGATATTTACCCAAGACATCCCCCACCACCCGCGCACATTTACGAAAAGGGCGATCGGGAGTTAAACCCAGTTCGTGCATAGCGTATAATATGCGACGATGCACTGGTTTTAGTCCATCGCGTACATCCGGCAAGGCTCGCCCCACGATCACACTCATGGCATATTCTAGATAGGATCGTTCCATCTCTTGGTGTAAGGCCGTGGGTATAATTTGACCACTAGCTAAGAAATCCAGTTGTTTGGCCATGAGTCTCTCGTTTTCAATCTGTCTAGCTGTGAATCATAAGGCATTTTGCCCGTTTTAACCTTGTTTATCCCTGAGCATCCCTATGACGACTGTTTTGATTGTAGAAGACGACCCGATTAATTTTCGCGTTTTTGCCAAAATTTTGACCAAACGAGGTGGTCTAGAGGTTAAAGGGACCGAAGACGTGGAAGAAGTGCTTCGTATTGCTCGGGATAAGGAAGCGGACGTGATCTTAATGGATGTCTCCCTCTCCCATAGTGTCTATGAAGGGAAAGCGGTAGATGGCATTAAAATCAGCCAAATTCTCAAAGCTAACCCCGAAACCGCCGATTTACCCGTTATTCTCGTCACTGCTCACGCTATGGAGGGCGATCGAGAGAATTTTCTCAAGCAGAGTCAGGCCGATGGTTATATTTCTAAACCAGTGGTTGATCACCAAGCTTTTGTTGATCAAATCTTGGCGATCATCGATCAGAAGCTGGTCTAAGCTTTGAGTCTTCTTTTGTTAGTATATCAGTATTGATCTAGGGTTGGCTGAATAAATCTAAAAACCTTATTGGGTAAGACTTTTAGACTTTTTGTCAATCAAAAAGTACCGGCGACGGAAGTGATTGGGGGGAAAATCCCTGGACTTTTCCCCTGAAAATTAGGTAATTGACCCCCTCAAAATCTGTAAAACCCTACACCCCACACCCTGTCCCCACAAGAAACTTTTTGCCGCAAACCCTACTTAATCCTCCACTCTGCCATAGATGGCGTAGGCTCGATCGAGCGACCAGGCCCACATCTGATCCCCTAGGGAAAAATGCCACCATTCCCCCTTATGTCGGCTAAATCCCGCCTCCTCCATCACTTTAGCCAATAAAACTCGTTTTTGATGATAACTCTGTTCTCGCGGGCTTTTTGCGGCGATATAATAATCGGGATGCGATCGCTCACTGATCTCATCGATTTCTCCCCCCATGGGGATGGCTTGTCCCTTCTCGTCCACCAGGGTAATATCGATCGCCGCTCCGGTACTATGGGGAGGCGGAGTGGCGGCATTATCGCTGGGAACCGCCCAAATAGTGTAAACTTCTGTTAAAATCGCTTGACTTTCTGCCTCCGATAGTTTCTCTTTGGCTAATCCTTTTGTGTCTAGGAGAGTCTGAAAACTATAATCGACCATAAATTGTTGCACTTCGATCGGTCGATAGGCATCAAAAATCAAAATTTGCCAACCGGGTTGATAGACTTGCAGACGGTTTTGAGCATCAATTAGGGCATTTAACACCCCTTGTCGCAAAAAATAGGGAGATTTACCCCGATAATTAGCCCCTAATTTCTCGTAAGCATGGGGAGAAGGGATAACAAATTTATCTGCGGGTATAGGTACTAGGGGTTCCCCACATTCACGAATAGGAATTTTTTGGTAGGGTTTCATCTCGTCATCGGGAAACAGTAATTTTATTGATGGTCCACTCGATCGCCAGTTTACATAGGGTTTGCGGCAAAAAGTTTTTCGTGGGGGTAGGGTGTGGGGTGTGGGGTGTGGGGTGTGGGGTTTTACCCATTTTCAGGTGGTCAATTACCTAATTTTCAGGGAAAAAGTCCAGGGATTTTCCCCCCAATCACTCCAATGGTCGGCACTTTTTGAGGGAAAAAAAGTCTAAAAACCTTATCCAACAAGGTTGTTAGATTTATTCAGCAAACCCTACATAAACCCGTTATTCTTCCTCCTCAACGTTTGTAGGGAATTTCATACTGGCCCAAGTTAACTGTTTTTGCGGGTCTTTTTCCGGTTCACTAAAACTCTCTTTGAGTTGTTCTTTCACCTGAGCAATATTGCCACTTTGAGCGGCATTCTTTAGATCATAGACATAACGAGCATTTTCGATCGCTTCCTCTTTACTACGAGAACTAGACTCAAAGCATTTTTCTAGGTCTTTGTAAATACCCTTGCGAGAGATTTTGAGAAAATATTGACGTTCTGTATCGATAAGTTTAGCCAATAATTCTAGGTGCATGGAATCCTCGGCACAGATATCCGCGAGTATATCCCATTCTTCACTCCCCAAAAGATTATTATCCGCTCCCGGTCGCGGGTCTTGAAAAGTTTCTCCAGTCACTTGTTTATAAATCTTCGGTAATTGGTCATCAAATTCGTGCTTTTCTTCCCTCCAAATCCGGCGAATTTCGCTGAGTTCCTCCGTGGTAATTAGGGTAATATCTTTCATCTCCTCTGGGGCATTAGTACGCACGCTCTCCTGAGCTTCTAATACCCTTCTCAGCCAATATTCTCGCCATTTTTTAGTATAGGGTCCCGGTATGGGTTCGATCGATATTTCTCCATTTAAGTTTCTTTCAAATAATTGTACTTTCCCAAAGATACGGCGAAAATCCCGTTTTGGTCGGTCATCTTCTATATCTAATTCGTTGCGAAGCTCTAAAAGCGGTTGTAACCATTCTTTTTCTTCGTCATTCTGTATCATTGCCTCCATCGATTTATCTTTATTCACCAACGTACACACCCAACAACCTAAGCGCGAATCTCCACAGCTAGGAGTGGAAGTATCTACCACTAGGGGACATTCATTATCCGCAGTCGCTCCTCTATACATTGCTAATAATTCTTTGTTATCTCCTCCCCAGGGATTTTCCCACTGCATTAAGTACATCCATACTTCATCAGTACGCCAATCTTCTAAAGGGCTATAAATAATTGCATTGGGAAGGCTACCACTATAGCGCAATGGTTTACTAATATTCTCCTTAAGATTAAGTTGTTCTTGAAAGCTATTAATTTCATATTTATTCATTGTTGAAGCACGTTTATTACTCTCAGCCTTTCTTGTACCGAGCATAAGAATAACTTCGCCATTTTCTCGAATTTGCTGACGAATAAAATGATTTGTTGGTGTTATCTTTAGTCTTTCAGTACACCAACGAAATCCATGACGAGGTGCAGGATAGCCTTTACCAATTAAACAAGTCCAAAAAGTATCTTTTATTTCTGGGCGTAATAAATAAGGTTCTACAGGCATCTGCTGCATTTTAGCTTCATTTTTCATTCTGGCTAAAGATTGTTTAACCCAAGTAGATACAAGAGGATTTTCAACTTGAGTATCTGTAGTCATTACATAAATTTTTTTATGACGCTCCTCGATGGAAAGTTTGCTGATTGCATTCCAAATTAACTGAACAACAGCACTACTATCTTTTCCTCCTGAGTAACCTATAACAAATGGAATACTGTTAGAAAGATATAAACTTTGAATTTCTTTTGTAATTATTTCAACGTCTATAACAAAGTCATCAACAGTTCTAGAAGGAAAAATATTTATCTGTGTTTGCTCGCCAAAAATAACATTATTTCTCATAAATTTAACCTTTAAATATATTATCTCTATGCCATTTTACGGATTCAAGATTAGGCAGATATTCGTGATTATCAGGCAGTATAAGATTCTCACCATGAAAATCTTTTATAGACTTTGCGTTCGGTGAAACTTCTTCAAAATCTTCTGTGATAATAATTTTGTATTGATTATCAATTGTGAATAATCCTTGATCAAATGCCCAATGATGATTTTTACACAGAGATAAACCATTGTTTATCTGGTTATTATAGAATTTAGCAAAAGGTTTGATATGTGCGCCATCGACAATACTTTGTGTCAAGGAGTGGATTACTTTAAGACCACAAAAAGAGCATTGATAATTATATATATAAACGACTGCTTTACGAAAAAAAGCACTTCTTATTAAAGATTTTCGTAGGTAGAATTTTTTCTCCTGTTCTACATTATCGAATATTGATAATTCTTCCGTACTTACATCCTGCAAGTTAGTGTTAATAGTCAATATTTCACTAATTTCTTTTTGAGATGATAAAAACCATACTGATATTAAAGTGTCTATTAATTCTTGACGACAATTTTGGTCTTGAAGCAAATTATATAAATCCTCATCTAATGAGGCATATTCTACAGCTAATTTGAGTTTTTTCATTGACTTTGGCTGTAGCCCATTAAAATCTGGCTTTAATCTTAAATACCAGAATCCTTCGCTTTGTAAGTGAAAAAATGGATAATACAACCCCCCCTCGTATTGAGACGATAAAACATTCCAGTATTTATTAAATGTATTAATTAATTCATCCGAAACAAAAATTTTATTTTCCGTGATTAATCCCTGTGAAATTAGATCGATAACTGATAAAAGTAAAATTGGTTTATATTGAGCATTACCTCTTTTTTTACTAACATTAACATTCAAAGATGCGAATCTTTCACAATAATATTTTAAATTGCGTAGGGGAAGACTATCGACCATAGGGGTGGGAGATATGCGGATAAAAAAAGGAAACTATTACCAGCATACAGGAAAACATCCCACCGAGAGGAAAAAATACAGAAAGCCTAGAGAGATAGTCATAATAACATCGATCGAGCGCGGCTGACAAGCGATCGCAAAATCGAACCTATGTACTATGATCAACCCTTAATGCAACTTTAAAAACCCGCTTCCCACTCCCTCCTATACCCTTTAAAGAGGATTTAGTATCACTTTCCCGGGTTGAGGGTTTAAGTCCGGTTAGGGATTAAAGAGTAACTCCACCGTCCACGGGTAAAACCACCCCTGTCATATAGGGGTTGATAATCAAACTCAATACTGCTAGGGCGACTTCTTCGGGTTGCCCTAAATGTTCGACAGGTAGAGCAGAAACCGCCCATTTGCTCAGGTCGGAGCGTTCCGAATCACCTTGACTGGTCCAGATGCTTGTATCTTCTATTAATCCGGGGGCAACAACGTTAACGCGAATAGGAGCGAGTTCTAGGGCGAGGGCGCGTCCAAATACGGCTACGGCACTATTAGCGGCGGCTATGACGGAAATTCCGCCCATTTTGGAATATTTGAACATAGTGACGCTGGATGTCAGGGTAATAGAACCGTCCTTGGCCAAAGTTTTCAGGGAGCCACGCACTGCTAAAAAGGTTGCCCAGAATTTCTCCATACCTCCCCGGGCCGTTTCTGTGGTCATTGCGGTTAATAAGGCTCGCGGCATATTTCTGTCTCCGAGAGAGGTGACTACTAAATGGTCAAAGTTGCCAATTTCTGCAAAAAAGGCATTAACAGAATCTTCTTCTAAAAAATTAACAGTTTTGGCTTCAATCTCCCCGGAAATTAGGGCAACAGCGGCAGCTAATTTCTCTTGAGAAGCATGGGAAAGCACCACTTTTGCCCCCAGGGAGAGCAATTTTTCGGCAATCCCTAGGTCAATCCCAGAGCTTGCACCAATAATAACGACTTTTTTACCCGATAAGGAATCAAACATTTTTTTGTCTCCAAAAATTCAAGAAAAACTTACAACTATTACAGTATATTGACTGGCTTTTGGGCAGCAACTAACCAATAAGTTATGGCCGAGGAACTTAGCAAATTATCCAGAGCATTAATGTTTAAATTATAGGTTTCTTCGTCTAATTTTCCCGATTGCAATTCCTCTGTTAACCAAGACTTAAGATGGCGAAAATGTCTGAACCAGCACTCCTCCGTCACCTCGACAAATTGAACATCTTTAAACCCTGCCTGTTGATAAAGATTTTGATACTCTGCCCTATCTTTGACCGTGTTTGCTTGGGGAACTGTCCAATCCCCTAAAAGTTCTGTTGTGGCAAAACTCAGATCTGAGAGAATTAAGGTTCCCCCCGGCTTTAATACTCGCCAAGCTTCTTGGAAGAATTGCCGCCTGGTATTAAAATAAAAAGCCGCTTCTACACAAATAATTTGCTCAAAAGAATGATCAGCAAAATCCATCTCTACTGCGTCCATTAACAGAAATTTACCCTCGGGAAAATTCAAGAGACTTCTGGCAATTTGTGTCGGAGAAATGTTAATCCCCACAATTGCTGTCAATGGGTAATATTTGAGAAGATAATGGGTAGTTGCTCCCAAACCACAGCCAACATCAAGAATTGTTCCCTGTTTGTTGGGAATAAATTCTAAAAGTTTCTCCATCAGAGTAGAGGATGCTTCCTGTTGATCTTGGGTATGGGAGAGCCAATAACCGACATTAAAAAACTCTCTTTCACCATAAAACTCTCGAATCGAAGGACTACAAATTAAATCATCGAATCTACTAATCCATTCATTTTTATCCATTGTTAAACTCACTTAACTGTTTCGGCAAAAACTACATTAGTTTAACACGATTGGGCTTAGTAGAGCGGGAAGTGGGAAGTGGGTTATAGCAATGCTTGCCAAACTCTTGTTAAGGCACTAGATATTGACCGCGTGGCTGAGGCGATATAAAAAAAAGGAGCCACACCTTTTCCCTTAGATACCGATAAATTTCCCTTAGAGGTTCAACTAACAGCCCAATTTAATGGTAAAAAAAGTTTTTATCAATTAACCTATAACCATCAATCTATATTATCATATCTGGTGAGGGACAGAAGTTAGGGAGCATCTCACCTTTGCAATAAGTAGAAATGCTTAATGAGATCAATAAAAAAGTTAAAAAAGGCAACCATTTAGATAAGCACAGCGATGACGAAGGACTTGCGGTACATTACAAGATTGCCAACTTGCACCAGTAAT
>NZ_JAPZQM010000565.1:0-1232 GCF_027530565.1 Microcystis sp. LE19-10.1B
TGCGTAAAATGTTTGTCTTAGAGTTTAAAGTTAAAGCTAAAACTCAACAGTATCAAGCCATAGACGATGCTATTCGTACTGCTCAATTCATCCGTAACAAATGTGTAAGGTTATGGATGGATACAAAAGGTACGGGTAAGAACGATTTATACCGATATTCTAAAGAATTAGCTCAGGACTTTAAATTTGCCGATGAACTTAATTCAACTGCTAGACAGGCAAGTGCTGAACGTGCTTGGAGTTCAATTAGTCGTTTTTACGACAACTGTAAACGTAAAGTATCAGGCAAAAAGGGGTATCCTCAATTTAAAAAATCTCGCTCTGTTGAATACAAACAATCAGGATGGAAGCTTCTTAGCCCTAAAACTGTTAAGTTCACTGACAAGAAAAACATTGGTGTTCTTAAGTTGGTAGGAACTTGGGATTTAGGGTACTTTCAAGAATCCGATATTAAACGGGTTAGGTTGATTCGGAGAGCGGACGGTTATTATTGTCAATTTGTCCTTTCTTGTGACGTTAAAGAAGATGTTAAACCATCAGGTAAGTGTATTGGTTTAGATGTAGGTTTGGCTTCTTTCTATACAGATCACAATGGCAACAAGGTTGATAATCCTCAATTCTTGAGAAAGTCTGAGAAACGATTAAAACGACTTCAAAGGCGATTATCTAAAAAGAAAAAGGGAAGTAAAAATCGTCAAAAAGCTAGACAAAGATTAGCTAAAGCTCACCTTAAAGTAAGTAGGCAACGTCAAGACTTTGCTGTGAAATTAGCAAGGTGCGTAGTTCACTCTAATGATGTGATAGCCTACGAGGATTTAAGAGTTAAGAACTTAGTCAAGAATCATTGTCTAGCTAAATCGATAAATGATGCGGCCTGGTATCAGTTTCGGGAATGGATAGAGTATTTTGGGGTTAAATTCGGCAAGATAACGATTGCTGTCTCACCGAATTATACAAGCCAAAACTGTTCAAACTGTGGTGAAACTGTCAAAAAATCTTTATCGACTAGAACCCATCAGTGCAAATGTGGATGTGTTTTGGATAGGGATGAAAACGCCGCAATCAACATCCTTAAAAGGGGACTAAGTACGGTAGGGCATACCGGAACCTTTGGGCTCGATCCAATAAACGCTTGGGGAGAGAATACCTCTACTTTTTCAGAAGCAATTCTGTCTAAGCAAGTAATCTCTGTGAACCAAGAATCCCCGTCTCTTTAGAGCGGGGAGTGTCAA
>NZ_JAPZQM010000714.1:0-3447 GCF_027530565.1 Microcystis sp. LE19-10.1B
TTCCGTAACCGTCAGTGTCAGCCCGGCCAGTGTGCAGGAAGACGGTACGACTAACTTAGTTTACACCTTTACTCGCACTAACTTAAACCTGAGTTCTCCCCTGACCGTTAACTTCGGGGCGAGTGGCATAGCCAACGCCGCCCCGGTGGGAAGCTACCCAGCCGATTACAACGTATTAACAGGTAGTGGTGTCACCTTCGACCCGACGACGAAATTGGGAACCGTCACTTTTGCCGCCGGTGCGACAACGGCAACGGTCGTGGTTGATCCCATTGCTGACACCGTACAGGAAAACAGCGAATCAGTTATTTTAACCGTCAATTCTGGGACGGGCTACATTGGTGGTTCTCCTAATACAGCAACGGGAACTATTATTTCTGAGGAAGGATTTACCACCTACTTCTGGGATGATTTTGCCAATAACAGCAAGGGTTGGACTCTGGGTACAGAATGGCAAATCGGTGCTGCCACAGCTTCTACAGGTCACGTATATGGGAACCCTGATCCCGGAACGGACAATACTCCCACAGCCGATAATGGTGTAGCTGGGGTTGTTATTGGTGGAAATGCCTCTACAGCCTTGCACGGCTTCTATTATTTAACCAGTCCGGTTATCAACACCAGCACGGCCAATCAGTTGTTCTTTGAATTTGCCCGTTGGCTCAATAGTGACTACACGCCCTTTCTGCAGAACAAAGTTGAGATATTCAACGGTTCTAGCTGGGTCAATCTTTTGCCTAACAATTTCGACGAGGCTCCAGGAGTCCAAGATAACGCTTGGACCCCTCAACAATTTGATATTAGTGCCCACAAGAGTGCCTCAACTCAAATTCGTTTCGGGGTCAATGTTGGTAGTTCTGATGTATTTACAGTAAGTTCGTGGAACCTTGATGATGTCAAAATCTATGGTGATGGGGGGATGACGACAAAATCAATCTCAATCGCCAAAACCACCGACGGTAAGGAAGCCGGTTCCGTGAGCAGTGTCTTTACCCTCACCCGCACCGGCGACCTCTCCAGTGCCTTAACGGTTAACTACACCCTGGCGGGTACTGCTACCCTCGGCAGCGACTACAATGATCCCAGTTTAGGCCAAGCCACCTTTGCGGCAGGTTCATCCACAGCCACCATCACTCTGCCCACCATCGACGATAGTGTGGTAGATCCCAGTGAAACGATCATCAGCAAAATTACCGCCCCCGCCGGCTACACTATTAGTGGACCCGACACGGCTACGGCGACGATCATCGATAACGACTTTACCACCTACTTCTGGGATGATTTTGCCAATAACAGCAAGGGTTGGACTCTGGGTACAGAATGGCAAATCGGTGCGGCCACAGCTTCTACAGGTCACGTATATGGGAACCCTGATCCCGGAACGGACAATACTCCCACAGCCGATAATGGTGTAGCTGGGGTTGTTATTGGTGGAAATGCCTCTACAGCCTTGCACGACTTCTATTATTTAACCAGTCCGGTTATCAACACCAGCACGGCCAATCAGTTGTTCTTTGAATTTGCCCGTTGGCTCAATAGTGACTACACTCCCTATATGCAGAACAAAGTTGAGATATTCAACGGTTCTAGCTGGGTCAATCTTTTGCCTAGCAATTTCGACGAGGCTCCAGGAGTCCAAGATAACGCTTGGACCCCTCAACAATTTGATATTAGCGCCCACAAGAGTGCCTCAACTCAAATTCGTTTCGGGTTCAATGTTGGTGGCTCTGGTGTATTTACAGTAAGTTCGTGGAACCTTGATGATGTCAAAATCTATGGTGATGGCGGTGTTACCTTACCTGTAATCACAGTAGTAGCCAACGATGCCGTGGCTGGTGAACCCGCCAACAATGGTCAATATACCCTCACTCGCACCGGTGACACCACCAGCGACTTGACGGTGAATATCGCCATGAGCGGCACGGCAACCAATGGCAAGGATTACACTGCCATTCCAGCCACGGTAACTTTTAAATCGGGTTTTTCCACCGCAACGGTTGACCTCAATGTCATTGACGACACCCTCGTAGAAGGCACGGAAACCGCCACCCTCACCGTCTTAGCCGGCTCTAGTTATACCCCCGGCAGTTTAGGCAATAAGTCTGGCTCCGCTACAGCAAGTCAAGGTAATGGCAACCTAGCCGCCAGTGCAACTGTAAGCATTGCTGACGATGAGCCGCCTCTGAACACAATCACCCTGGATGCGGCAGATACGGGATGGTACGATGTCACAGGATACCACGATCCTGGTAATACTAATTATTTTGTGGGAGATTTGAGTTTACTTCACCGCAACTGGTTTACTTTCAATCTGCCGACGTTGACCGCCCCGATTATCAGCGCTCAACTGAAGGTGAACACCTATGACTACAATAGTCCGCAACCAAGTGAAACCTATGAGTTACGGGATGTCACGACGGCGGTACCCACCTTAACGGCGGGGGGAAGCGGTAAAACGGCGATTTATGCTGACTTAGGAGATGGTGCTATTTATGGCAGCCGAACCTACACCAATGGAGACGATAACCAGTTTCGTACCATTGACCTCAACGCCGCCGCCATCAGTGCCTTGACAGCCAAAAGTGGTCAAGCCTTTGCCCTCGGTGGTTTATTGACAACTCTGGATACGATTGACAACAGCGAGTACGTCTTTGGTTTTTCAGAAGGTTTTGTAGGAGATGTGCAGTTAATTCTGAATACGGGTACCGCGACAAAATCAATCTCAATCGCCAAAACCACCGATGGTAACGAAGCCGGTTCAGTAAGCAGTGTCTTTACCCTCACCCGTACCGGCGACCTCTCCAGTGCCTTAACCGTCAACTACACCCTGGCGGGTACTGCTACCCTCGGCAGCGACTACAATGATCCCAGTTTAGGCCAAGCCACCTTTGCGGCAGGTGCGGACAAAGCCACCATCACTCTGCCCACCATCGACGATAGTGTGGTAGATCCCAGTGAAACGATCATCAGCAAAATTACCGCCCCCGTCGGCTACACTATCAGTGGACCTGACACGGCGACGGCGACAATCATCGATGACGACCTTGGCATCCTCACTCTGGTGAAAACCACCGATGGTAACGAAGCCGGTTCAGTAAGCAGTGTCTTTACCCTCACCCGCACCGGCGACCTCTCCAGTGCCTTAACCGTTAACTACACCCTAGCGGGGACAGCGACTCCAGGTGTTGACTATACAGGCACTACTCCTAATACCGTCACCTTTGCGGCACTTTCCCCCACAGCTACCATCACTCTGCCCACCAAAGATGACCTCTTGAGTGATCCCAGTGAAACGATCATCACCAAAATTACCGCCCCCGCCGGCTACACTATCAGTGGACCCGACACGGCTACGGCCACCATTCTTGACAATGATGGTAACTCAGCTAATAACAACTTGGTCGGGACAAGCTTTGCCGATGCCCTGGCTGGAGTGGGAGGTAATGA
>NZ_JAPZQM010000618.1:0-1186 GCF_027530565.1 Microcystis sp. LE19-10.1B
TCAATCCTTATCTGGCAAGAGATTTAATTGATTAGTTCGCTTCAGATCGCAAACAATTGACAAAAATCGCCAAATGTCTTTCTCTATAAGGGTTTCATTCCTTATAATCCTGTACGTTGCATAAGACAAACCGAAGAACCAGATTTTGAAACCGAGAACGAAAATCTTTATCGGTTGCAATTCTTTGATAAAAAGCTTTAGTTTGTTCAACGGACATGATAGACCCCTATTTTTTGTAGATTGACTTTGTGCTATCTAAACAACGGGTTCCGCAACTTCCGTCATGATTTCGGAGGGATTATAATCATCCGTAACCACTTGTGGACATCGAAAACAAGCGGCTTTTCCTTCTTGCAACCACCAGCGACAGCTTTGGCGTACGCGGCAGGGAGGAAGAGTATCTGTAACTTCGGGTAATCCCCGAACAATTCGTTGAGCCAAACGACAATTCACACCATCGAAATGCGCGCATTTATCTTCAGCACAAGAAGCGGCAAATCGGAATACTTCCGTTGGAGTTACAGGTTCGGCAAGAGCGAGCAATTCATCAGTGACGGGTTGGATTTCCGGGAGATAGGCGACGCGGGGTTCCTCGACGGTTCCCGCTGCGATCCCGAAAATTACGCTATCCAGGGAATTCTCTCTAGCACTAGGACAGAGTGTAGATTTCTGCATGAAATTAGATTCCATTTTTACTGTATATCCGCTATCATTCCAACTGTCATTCCACGCGTAAAATATACTTGACCGCCACTTATACGACGAGTATCGATAGCACGTTCGACCGCTACTTTAATCAGGCTTATTCTCGATTCTTCGAGATAAATAAGCGAAGATTCACGGTCATCAGACTGTAGATTAACAATAGAGATTTTAGCCATTGGTATTCTCCTATTACAGCTTAATCAAATCCTATTACAGATTAATCTGTAAAAAGTATCCGATTTTAATATTTATGCCGCCACCTATACGGCGAGTATCGAGCGCGCGTTCAACTGCTGTTTTAATTAGTTCCGTTTCCCCAAGAGGGAGGAGGGAAAATTTAGGGAGCATCTCACTTATGCAATGAGTATTAATACTTATAGCAGTCAAAAACTAGAAAATCTTCAACTTGATCACAAAGAGAAATGAGATTATAATAGTTATAACTTACAATTCAGAATAGCTCTCGATGGGAGGAATAATT
>NZ_JAPZQM010000288.1:0-1168 GCF_027530565.1 Microcystis sp. LE19-10.1B
TCAATCCTTATCTGGCAAGAGATTTAATTGATTAGTTCGCTCCAGATCGCAAACAATTGACAAAAATTGCGGCAATGTCTGTCTCTATAAAGGTTTCATTCCTTATAACCCCGTCCATTGCATAAGACAAACCGAAGAACCAAAATTGCTCCTCCCAAAAACCATCGCCCCTCCCCATCATCAAAAAATGATCGCACTACAAGATCAGCTACAAGCTCTGCGATCGCATTAATAAAAATCCAAAAAATCAGATAATTACGGTGAATAACAATCAATTTAGTGCGTTACTACAAGAGCGATCGCACTTATTGACCTCGCCCTGGCTTACAGTCGGCAAAACTTAATGCCTCTGTGTCTAGAAAACTGGCGATCGCCATCTCAAGGATTGCTTCAACGGGATAATCAATTTCAGTAGCGCGAGCAATCAGGGCATCCTGAATCCAGTCTGGTAAGCACTTTAAAATATTTTCCGCATCCGCAGACGAGATTTGCTCCGAAAGTTTCACTTGCATGGGTTAGGACTCCAGTATGAATTTGAACATTATACGGTGGCTCAGTTGCCCTTAAAATGATCGCCTCTAGTTCTAATAGTAGCGCAGGGTTTTTTGAGTAAGGTATTGTCTGCACCGCAATTCGTACATCTTCACTTGTATATTGATCGAGCCAAGCCCACAAAAAAGCTTTGTGTCCACCTTTAAAACGACCTCGTAAGCTTTTGGTTTTACCAATGTAAAGCAATCCCTGATATCTATGTCTGACTGCGTAAATACCAGGAAGATCGGGAATTTCGCTAAAATCACGGCTCAAGGGTTGACATTGCTCAAAGGGAGTAAACGCAATTGCATCTAAGACGTTTCTTGCTTGGTTCTGTATTTCAGAGTTGTTCGTTGGCACGGAAGGCAGATTATCGATTATCGAACTCATCATGCCACAGAAAAAGGCACATTACACTTTTGTTAATGTACCCCAGAGAATCAGCGATCGCACTTTCAAAAGCAAAAATGAACACAGTTTTAAAGTGTAATCGACAAGATGACGGCGATCACAATAATTTTATTTTCTTAGCCAATTGATTAAAAGATTTTTAATGCGTATTAGTCTTTCTGGTGAGATAGTTCCTAAACGTGCATTGATTACAGATGATTCGACACTTGTTAATCGTCCTAGC
>NZ_JAPZQM010000065.1:0-1788 GCF_027530565.1 Microcystis sp. LE19-10.1B
CAATTGTCTATCTTTTGGTATTAACCTATTTGTGCCTTAAGTCCTTTCCTGTATGAATTTCAGCTACTTTTGAGCGTAGTTGCTCTCATCGAATTTTATTTTAAGTTAATTATTTGCATAACAATTCCCGAAGAGCCACAACTTTTAACGCCTACCTACTTGATACTGATTTTAATTATGTAGATGGACTGATTTTAGAACGTTGGTAAGGAGCGCATCACCTACAAAAACAGCCTACAATATTACTAGGCGATCGAATATTCCCGGAAATTCAGATGAGTCAATCCCCCGTCACCAATTCCCTAGAAATTATCCTGACAAATATCACGGAAAAATTAGACTCTTTACAGAAAGATTTCACCGATCTAAAAGTAGATATGGCCGAGGTGAAAACCGAACTCAAAAGTATTGATAGGCGATTGGAAAAAGTAGAGGGAACACAGAACGCTTTAATTAAGGATGTATCGGACCTTAAGGGAGCAAAATCGTTGATTATTCCCGTGGTAGTGGCAGTATTAACCAGTATTCTGACTCTGCTGGTGCGATCGATCCCTAATCCTTAAAAGTTTCCCCGTTTGTATAGTAAATTCGTAGGTCGGGTTGAGGCAACGAAACCCGACATAGATCCTCGGTGGTTGGGTTTCACTCTGTTCAACCTAACCACCGGCAACTTATCCCTCGTTCCGACGACTTTTAACCCCCAGTAATCCCAATCCGAACAGGGACAAAGCCGCGATCGCACTAGGTTCGGGAGTGCGGGCCACCGGACCGGTTATCTCGGTTGCGTTGATCTGGAAACTGTTGAGAACGCTACTGGGAAAGAAACTCGCTCCACTACCAAACCTGGCTCCCGAGAACGTGGCGATGCCCGTCGGGGTTTGAATCGTACTAGAAGCGCTCCAGAGGAAATCTCCACTGGTACTGGTAACGTATAACCAGTATTTAGTACCGGCGGTAAACGTGAAGGGGCCAGTGGGAGTGAAGGTGTAGTCAAAATTTCCCGCTCCTTGAGGGGTGGGATTGGTGAAACTGGCGAGGACGGTACTGCCCGGATCGCTACCCCCGACATCATTGCGGATCTGGACTAGGGGAGTCTCTCCTGGATCGTAGCCACTGAGTCGCAGGATGGCGTTGTCGAGGCTGTAATTGTTACCCGCGGGCAGGGTAAAGGCGAGTGCTTTTATTTCAGTAGTGCTCAAAAAAGTACCACCATTATCATTGGCTTGCGGTAGATTCCCGATGATAACCGCCGCGCGGACAGGGTTTACCCCCCCCCTATTAGTACAAGTGAACTACTAATGCCCGCTAACACCAAAGAAATTGGTAAGGTTTTCATGATTTCTAAAAAAGTTCAGAAAGACTGCGTCAATTCTATTGCAGCTGTCTCTTCTGTTCAATCATTGATTAGATTTTGTCATCATTTACCGTCTGGTATGATATTTAACTTTATAGGGTGTTGACAAAACGGCTAGAAAGTGGTAAGCAACATCGGGCAGTTTCTGGTCGTGCCAAGTGCGATTCCTTTAGGGAGAGGGTAATAGGTCCTCGGTGGTTGGGTTTCACTCCGTATTAACCCGAAGTGATATTTTTTCATCAAAAAAAACTCGATCGCTTAATTGCGATCGAGTCAAGAAAAAACAGACTAATTAGGGCTTGCTGAATAAAGGTGAAATGTAGGCAAGGTAAGGGTTTTGTGGCTTTTCTCGCGAAACAGGTGCAAGATTTTGAGAGAATCGTGCTTCAAAACCTTGCGTCTTCATCGGCCCGCGTCCTGTAGGGGCGAAGCAT
>NZ_JAPZQM010000566.1:0-4190 GCF_027530565.1 Microcystis sp. LE19-10.1B
AACTTGCAAAAATTGAAAACAATTCCTCTACTGCAAGACCTCGGTTTAACCCCGCAACAAATCTCGGAACGCTTAGACTTGACTCTGGAAACAGTGCTTAACTATTTGGCACAACAGCAACAATAATCAATCCTGTTTAAAAAGTCTAGAAAAGCAGCAATTGCTAAGTAGTGGGCAAATGGATAGTAGCGAATCAGTGACCTTTAAGCTATCAGCGATGACATGAAAACTGACAGCATATTTTATCGAATGTTTCTCGATTTTCCCGATTCGTTCTTTGAATTAATTGAGCGACCCGATGCTATCGTGAGCAATTATCGATTTACTTCCCAAGAAGTTAAACAACTAGCTTTTCGATTGGATGGTTTATTTTTGCCGCTCGATAATCTAGAAAATTCGCCCTTTTATCTGGTAGAAGTGCAGTTTCAAAAGGATGAAGACCTATATTATCGATTATTTTCGGAACTTTTCTTATATCTTAGACAGTATAAACCTTTGTCACCGTGGCAGATAGTTGTTATTTATCCTAGCCGAGAAATTGAGCGAGAACATCCCCAGCAATTTGCAGACTTGTTATCCTTGTCAAGGATTAAAAGAATCTATCTGGATGAATTGGCAAATGACGAGACTCCTTCCTTAGCGATCGCCATGATCAAATTGGTCACGGAAAGTGAGAGTCAAGCTGTTAATTCTGCTAAGATTTTAATTAAACAGGCTCAAAGAGAACTGAGCGATCGCTTAGTGCAGAAAAATGTCATTGATTTAATCGAAACGATAATCATTTATAAATTACCCCAAAAAAGTCGAGAGGAAATTGAAGCTATGTTGGAACTACAAGACCTAAAACAAACTCGTTTCTATCAAGAAGCTTTTGGAGATGGAATTGAACAGGGAATTGAACAGGGAATTGAACAGGGAATTGAACAGGGAATTGAACAGGGAATTGAACAGGGAATAAACTTGCAAAAATTGAAAACAATTCCTCTACTGCAAGACCTCGGTTTAACCCCACAACAAATCTCAGAACGCTTAGAATTAACTCTGGACACAGTGCTTAACTATTTGGCACAACAGCAACAATAATCAATCCTGTTTAAAAAGTCTAGAAAAGCAGCAATTGCTAAGTAGTGGGCAAATGGATAGTAGCGAATCAGTGACCTTTAAGCTATCAGGGATAACTCGATGAATAACGACTTATTGACTTTTCTCTTTTGTGTTGCCCTTCTTATTCTCTATCTATTTTTTTCAGCTTTAACCGAGATGGGAACAAAATGGCCTTGGACAAAAAAATAAGAGAAATACTTATAGATGTAAATAAACATAAAATCGGGTCAGGGACTCGGTCATTGGAAAAATTCTAGAGATTTGCTATCTAAACAATTAACTCTATTGCTCTACTGATAAAATATGAAACTAATTGCTGATATTTCTCCCAGTTTGGATTTATTCTTGTTGCTTTTTTTCTGGCATTGTCTCATCGGTGGCATTGCTACAGTCATCGCTATCAATAAAGGCTATCCAAGATTAAATTGGCTAATCTTCGGACTTCTGGGAGGAACCTTTACCTTTTTTATCGCTCTTTTCCTGAAAAAAAAGCCCAAAATTTAAGGGATGATATTGCTTGATTATCCTTTAATAGTTCCCATCAACACCTCTAAATCTTCTGCGTCTAACTCCTCTGGGATACCATTGCGAATTAATTCCGAAAAATCCTCATTGGGAACCATAAAACATAGTGCATAAAGTCTTCCGTCCCCCACATTTCTAATCTCGTGAATACCCGTGGGACGGACTAATAAACTATCCCCCGGCCCCAGGGGAATCGGTTTACCATCACAGATAGCCATTCCCTCCCCTTTGAGGATAAAAAACATTTCTACGGCAAAATGATGACGATGGGTAGGGGTGCGACCGTGGGGATCGAAAATTTCCACACAGACGGTCAAGGAATCCCCCGCTACGGTAGAATCGAAGACGATCGCTAAACGATTCGTATCCCCAGCGCTAATGCGAAAAACTTGATAATCCCGGGGAGATCGAATCACGGGTAACATACAATGATCGCTGGTTAGTTGGCTATTCATCGCTAATTTCGATCGAACTGTGGATGATTCTAAGACTAGCAAAAATTTTCAACTTCGCTCGATTGCGTCCACCACTTTCCTCACATCTACGATCGCATCCACATCATGGACGCGCAGGATATCGGCCCCCTTAGCGATCGCTAAAGCACAGGCCGCCGCCGTTCCGAAAACTCGTTCTTTTGGGTCATCTTTGCCTGTAATCTCGCCGATAAAGCGTTTTCTCGACAATCCAATTAAAATAGGTAAACCTAAATCCCGAAATTGCCCTAATTCTCGCAATAACTCAAGATTTTGTCGTCCAGTTTTGGCGAAACCAATCCCTGGATCGATGATAATATTTTCCCTAGCAATACCCCACTGTAAAGCTTCCTTAACGCGATTCTGTAAAAATTCTTTAATTTCCTTGACTAAATCGTCATAATGTGTTAGAGATTGCATGGTTTGCGGATTGCCCCGCAGGTGCATGAGGATGATGGGAACGGCCAATTTAGCCACCGTCGGCAATAATAGGCGATCGAAGGTTCCCCCAGAAATATCATTGATCAAATCGGCCCCAGCGGCGATACCTTGGGCTGCTACAATCGCCCTAGTGGTATCTAGAGAGATAGGAATAGAACTTTGTTGTCGAATAGCGGTGATTACGGGGATAACTCGCAATAATTCTGCTTCTAGGCTAATTTCTTGCGCTCCCGGACGGCTGGATTGACCACCGATATCGATTATATCAGCCCCAGCCTCGATCATTTTCATCGCTTGTAGCAGGGCATTTTCAACATTGTCAAATTCTCCCCCATCACTAAAACTATCGGGAGTAACGTTTAAAACACCCATGATATAGGTGCGTTTTCCCCAAGCAAAAATATGTTCACGAATTGCCGTTAAACTAGACATAATACTAAATCCGTTGAGTATAGGCTACATATCAGGAGAGGCACTCATGCACTCATGCACTCATGCAAAAGGGAGAATAAATAAAAATAATCTCCTGACTCCTGAATACTGGCTCCTGACTCCTAACTCCTGAATACTGAATACTGATGGTCATAGTTAATTTTTAGGTAGGGAAGAATCTTTTAATTCAAAATAAGCTTGTACTTCTTCTTTCCAGAGTTGATATTTTTCTTGAATTAGTTGATATTGACTGGCAAAATCGAGGTTACAATCAACGAGATTGCTATCGATCTCGGATTGCACTAATTCCCGTTCGATCAGGGTTTCTCGGATAAATTTTAAACATTCTTGTCTCAAAGCTTCCGCTTGATCAATAATTAGCTGGACTTGATTAATTGCTCGATCGTACAATGGGGTTTGTGAATGAAAAATTTCGGAAGATGCGGCCAGATTTCGCAGTCTATTTAATTGATTTTTCTTTTCTACTAAACTGGCAATTTTGGGGTTAATTTCAAAAAGTAAGGTTTTCACCAGAGGAGCCAAGCGGCGAGTATTAGTATAATCGTAGTTATTAAGGTCTGATTTAATCAGGTGTACCTGTTGTAAATCGACGGTAATATCGTGGAGTTGTATCTCGGTTTCGGTGATGGTGGGATGAATCGTTTTAACTTTCCAAGTAGTAATAGAAGTCAACTGCTGGCGCTCACTATTAACCATTTGCCGCTCCATTTTCAGCACATCGAGGGGAATGCTATAAAGTTTTTTATCGGGAATATAGATGACATCGCTACTGAGAATGCGATCGATTTTAGGACGACGATATAAATAATGATACAGGAATCGATAAAAGCTGTTACTGCCTTGAAATATCTGGACAAATAACCAAATTTTCCAGCTGAATAACCCGCTGACAAAGCGTCCGAATAGATGGGAATTCGAGGAGGGGTTATTCATGAAATTCCGTTATCAGTTATCAGTGAGGGATTGGGGGTTTGGTTCTTTTCAGTGAGCGGTAAATAGTAAACAGTAATCAGGGATAAAGATGAAGATAACTAACTAACTAATTAACTTAAAACGGCTCTTCGGTTTGTGTTATGCAATGGATGGGGGTTATAAGGAATGAAACCCTTATAGAGACAGACATTACCGCGATTTTTGTCAATTGTTTGCGATCTAGAGCGAACTAATCAATTAAATCTCTTGCCAGATAAGGAT
>NZ_JAPZQM010000571.1:0-1051 GCF_027530565.1 Microcystis sp. LE19-10.1B
CCTCAAAAAGTGCCGACCATTGGAGGGATCGGGGGTAAAATTCAGGTACTTTTTCCCTGAAAATTAGGTAACTGACTACCTCAAAATCGGTAAAACCCTACACCCCACACCCCACACCCCACACCCTGCCCCCACCAACAAACTTTTTCAGCAGACCTTATCTATCAACCAATATCCCCCCGAGGCCATCTTCCCGTGGAACAGGCTAGAAGCCTGTTTTAGATTAGGTACAATTAATGATACGATCGGTGCGTTACGGCGGCTTGTTAATTTTGGTTTTTTGACCGAATTGGTAGCCGCCTAACGCACCCTACATTTTACGATTAATCAAAAAATTCGCTGAAAGAAAGGAGCATAAATTGGACGCTTACCTACAAAGCAATGTATAAATTTCTGGAACAAGGAGTCCATGGAGAAGTCTTGGATTTCCCTGGCGTGATTTCCTGGGGAAATGATCTAGCAACAGTACGCCGTTCCTTAGCCAGTGCGCTGGTGGACATGGCAGAAGTTAATATATCTAGGGGGGAATCTTTACCCTTGCCTAATGCGTTGTTAACAGACCCAGAAGCGGATTTAGAAGAACCAATTTATCTAATCTTTTCTGCATCAACCCATGTCCAAATTGTACCGACTTCGATCGCCTCATGAAGCGTCGAGATTTGTTGCGTTATCTCAGTCAACAGGGTTGTCAATTGGTACGAGAAGGAAGTGAACATTCCATCTGGGAAAAGCCACCCAATGGTCGGCGTACAGCCATCCCTCGACAATTTCTCGATGTCGAGGGATGGCTGTGAGAATTTTTCGTCAGTTGGACATACCAGAACCTTGAACACAAGCGGCGATCGCTCTGATCACATGAGCTACTTTATCATTCTGCCTCAAAATTGTTTTTTTATTGGTCGGCAATAATGGTTCTTCGTTACTTGGTATGATTCGATCAGGGGGCATAAATCGACTAAATCCTTATAGGGCAAGAGACTCAATTGATTAGCTCGTTCTAGATAGAAAACAATTAGCCAAAATCGAAGCAATGTCTTTCTGTGTAAGGGTT
>NZ_JAPZQM010000545.1:0-10702 GCF_027530565.1 Microcystis sp. LE19-10.1B
AGCATAGACCTTTGGTTGCCCTATAAAAATTTGGTGAAAGAATTGATGCCATCGGCCGAGGTAGTCGCCGATAGATTCCATGTAATGAAACAAATTAATCAAGAGTTAGACGAACAAAGAAAAGCAGAAAAAAGAGCCGTAGAAGCGCAGAAAAATAAAAAACAGAAAGCGGAAAAAGAAGCGAAGCTAGAAGTTTTAAAGCGAAGTAAATATAGTCTGTTAAAAAATGAAGAAGATTTAACGGAAACTCAAAAAATCAAACTAGAAGCTATCAAAGAAAATTTCCCAAATTTGAAAAAGATGCACGAGTTAAAGGAAGAATTTAGAAAGATTTATGAAACCTCAGAGAATCCGACAGAAGGACTGCTATCTATCTCAGAATGGTTGGCAAAATCCTCCAGTGTTTTTACCAAGAGTTGTCAAAAAATCCGAAACTGGTTTGGAGAAATCATTAGTTATTTTGAGCGAAGGACAACGAATGGGGTGGTCGAGGGAATCAACAATAAACTGAAACTAATAAAACGGAGAGCCGATGGCTTTAGAAACTTTCGGAATTTTTGGGTTAGAAGTATGTTATCTTGGCATCTTGTATGTTGATTTAGCATAAAGGGTAACGAAGAGCCAAGCGGGGTAGTAATTTTTAGGCAGTGGTTTGAGAAGCTCTTTTATGAGTTTTGAGAAATTCGTCATCAGGGCAAACTACCTATTGTGAGGGGGAATAAGTTGTCTAGATTCTATCTATAATAGCTTTTTTTGTCTGACTTTTCTCAACGTTCAACACTTCTAACATCAGTCTTTAATGTAACTCATCCCTTTAATAATGTTTGGGAACACATTAAAAGTTATATTAAAGTGGAAAGGTATGGTGAAAGAGGGGGAGAAGGGTATTATAATTGTGCCTAGTACATTAGTAGTTTGGTAGAAAGTGCTCAAACTTTTGCTCGAAAAATTCGAGGTCATTGGAACATAGAAAATCAGTTGCACTGGGTAAAAGACGTAATTTTTAAGGAAGATACTTTACCTTTAACTGACTTTCAAGCTGTTAGTAATTTGTCAATTCTCCCAACTATAGCTCTAAATCTTTTCAGAGGTTTAGGCTTTTTATCCTTTATCCTTTTATCCATTACAAAGGGGCAAAGATGGCTTGATAACAAGTGGTTCAGGCTTTGCGATTTGTTAGAATGAATCAGCCCTAGGGGCCGCTTGGGAATTCGGCAAAACCTTGGCCAGCCAAGCTATCCGCCAAAAAAACGCTAAAAAATAGTTAATATGTCCAGTTTGTTTCATCCCCTTTGTGGTAGTAACCTTAGTACCCTATTACGTTTATTTTTGACTAATGGCGGCATCGATCGCCCCAATTTCGCCCCGGCAACCCTGGCGCTGGCAGTTACCCTGGCGCGACTGCCTTTTTCTACCCTAGAACGAATTTTGATGACAGGGTTTTATGAGCGCCGCGTGCAGGTAAAAGCACCCATTTTTATTGTCGGCTATTGGCGCAGCGGCACGACCCATCTGCACAATTTACTCGGTCAATCGGAGCAATTTGGCTATATTTCGCCCCTAGCGGTGGGATTACCCTGGGATATCCTCGGTATCGTCCGCTTATTTCAACCGCTGCTAGAATTAGCCCTACCGAGCGATCGCCATGTGGATAACGTCGCTGTTACTCCCGATTCACCCCAAGAAGACTCGATCGCCCTGGCCAGCATGATCCCCCTTTCCTACTACCATGGTTTATACTTTCCCCAACGTTTTCAGTACCATTTCGATCGAGGGGTTTTTTTTCAGGGCTGCAGCGAGAAAGAAATCGCCACTTGGCAGCGTTGGCATACTCATCTATTAAAAAAAGTTTCCATCCATCAAAGAGGCAAACAATTACTAATCAAAAACCACGTTTATGCGGCACACATTGCCAAATTGCGAGCTATCTGGCCCGATGCTAAATTTATTCATATCTACCGCAATCCCTATCGAGTTTTTCCCTCAACCCGCCACTTTTTTACCCGCATCCTACCAGAACTAGCACTGCAATCCTACGATAATTTATCCACAGATGAAATCGAGCAGGTAATTCTAAAAAGTTATCCCCCAATGATCAATTCTCTCCTGCGAGATAGTGCCGATTTACCCGCCGATAGTTTTGTAGAAATTCGTTTTGAAGATTTAGAAAAAGAACCCCTAGCACAAATCGAGAAAATCTACGATCAACTGCAACTTCCCGACTTAAAAATATCTATGCCTCGCTTTGAGAAATATATCGCTAGTCTGCAAGGATATAAAAAAAATAATTATCCCCCAGACCCAAAAGCGCTCGAATTAGTCGAATCTCATTGGCTGCCATTTATTCAACGTTGGAATTATTTTTAGTTATCAGCTTTATCAGTTATCAGTTATCAGTTATCAGTTATCAGTTATCAGTTATCAGTTATCAGTTATCAGTTATCAGTTATAATTCATAATTCCCCATCTCCCCACTACCCCACTTCCCGCTCTCCTAGACCTTTTAAACAGGATTTAGTAAGTACCTAAGCAAAATTAATTACACCTATCTAACTACTTCTTGCCTATTGCCTATTGTCTATTGCCTATCCTAACCAAGAAATTAATTTTGCACGACTACTTATGAAATATCTTAAATTTATCTTTCTGGGTTTAGGTTTTGTTTTACTAGGGGTAATTTTACGCAAAACAAATCTGCAAGAAGTTTGGCAACAAATCACCCTAGTCGGTTGGTGGGGAATGACATTAGTAATTATTTTTTATTTCCTAGAATTCCTCACCGATGTTTTTACTTGGCAACTAACTTTTAAAAGCATTCCTATCCAACCTCGATGGACAATTCGCCTATTATTAATTTACATGGTAGGGGCAGCCTTTAATCGCGTGACTCCCTTCGCTTCTTTGGGAGGAGAAGGTTTTAAAGCAGTGATGTTAAAAACTCACTATCAGATTAGCTATAAAGAAACCAGTGCCTCGATTATTCTGACCAAGACATTAAATACTGCTTCCCTTGTCTTCTTTGCAATTATCGGTTTTTTTCTGCTCCTAGCTTCCCCAAAATTCTCCAATTCTTTTAAAACTTTTACTGGATTAAGTCTCGCTATATTCTCCAGTTGTATCCTGATATTTTTCTTGATTCAGCGATTCCGTTTATCCTCCAGAATAGTTAATCGATTAGGTCATTCTTTTTTAGGTGATCGCCTAGCTAAACCTTTAGAAAATCTTCGCAGTGTCGATGATCGTTTAGGGGAATTTTACCGGAATCTGCCCCTATTTAGAAATGGCTTGATCGTCGGTTTTCTCAATTGGCCCCTCGGAGTTTTAGAAATCTATGTTTTAATGCAGTTTCTCCAACATCCGATCAGTTTTGCCGATGCTTGGTTATTTGATTCTGTCGCTCAATTAGTGCGTGCTGGAACCTTTTTTATTCCCGCTAATATCGGTACTTTAGAAGGTTCTTTAGTGCTGCTGGGTGCTTCCTTAACCGGGAGTCTAGAATTAGGTTTAGCGATTTCTGTAATTCGCCGGGTTAAAGATATTCTCTGGATTATATTAGGTTTATTGATCTGGTGGTTATTTTCCCTAAGACCGACTTTACCCGATCGCTCTTCAAAATAATCTCAATCATACTAAATCCGTTGAGTATAGGTAACATATCAGGATAGGCACTCATGTACTCATGCGCTCATGCAAAAAGGGGAATAAATAATCAGTCTTTAATAACCAGATTTAGTATTATCAGTAACTTTTAAATTAGTACAAATATATGAACAACTGCGTGTAAGCATCCCACCTAAAAACTAATGCGCGCCGGGGTTTGGGGGGTTCTACCCCCCAAAAGTCTGGATTGAGGACAAAAAATCTAGAAAGCACAGTTTTTAAAAATTCGCCTGGTTAAAGATATTCTCTGGATTTTATTAGGTTTGTTGATCTGGTGGTTATTTTCCCTAAGACCAACTTTACCCGATCGCCCTTCAAAATAATCTCCATCAGTCAACCCCCGATTATTCATCCTGTAATTTTTCGCGCACATTGCGAACAATCCGCGATAATTCACTCTTTTCATCGACGCTAATTTTAGTTGGAGAACCACTAATAATCCGCTCGTAATTGCGGAAAGAATCCTTGATATCCGCCCCATCCTGACTGATAGTATATTCACGAATCCCTTTATCGTGCCAAGAACCGCGCATCTTAAAGACGTTAATCGCTCGCGACATTTCGCCGCGAATTTCCACATACTGCAACATTAAAATCGTGTCGGTAATCGTAGAAATATGGGATTCGGTGATCGAGTGCGCTCCCATGAATTGGTCGGTGGTATTGGTGAAAAATCCCGTAATTTCCTCCTGTTTGGCGTATCCTGTCACCCCGATCACAAATTGCCGAAAAGCATTATTTGTCACCCCGCGCGCGAGCGCCGATAGAGAATCGATGGCAATACGGGAGGGTTTAAATTCCGAGATTTCCGACTTAATCATCTGTAAATGGTCTTCTAATCCCGCCGATTCGGGGTAAGAACACAATAATTTTAATAATCCCTTGCGTTCCATCTCCTCAAAATCGATCCCCCAAGAAGAAGCATTTCGGGACAATTGGGCG
The DNA here is from genome assembly GCF_027530565.1 of Microcystis sp. LE19-10.1B. Lineage (NCBI taxonomy): Bacteria > Bacillati > Cyanobacteriota > Cyanophyceae > Chroococcales > Microcystaceae > Microcystis > Microcystis sp. LE19-10.1B. The sequence continues at coordinate 4,603 of NZ_JAPZQM010000545.1, forward strand.
CGAGATTCTTCATAAGCGAACAAAATCGCCCGCTCACCGCGCCTACAGCCTTCTTCCAGAAATTTACTAACTAAGAGAGTTTTACCCGTACCGGTTGCTCCTGTAGCCAAAATAATCGAATCCTTGAAAAAACCGCCTCCACACATATCATCGAGGGTTTTTACTCCCGAAGAAATGCGGACATTAGAGGAGCGCTGAGTTAAACGCATCGCACCGAGGGGGAAGATATTAATGCCATCATTGGTGATAGTAAAGGGATATTCCCCCTTCATGTGGGTTGTTCCCCGTAATTTGAGGATTTCTGCGGTTCTGCGTCGTCTTTCTCCCTCTAGCACGTTCCGCATAATTACCACATTATCAGAGACAAATTCCTCTACACCAAAACGCGCCACCGCTCCGTATTCTTCGATACGTTCCGTGGTCATAATTGAAGTCACTCCTAATAATTTTAGCCGGGCCACGAGCCGAAAAATTTCTCGCCGCACCACTGACACCGCTTCGTACTGCTGAAAAACAGCAGTTACAGAGTCAATTGATACCAGTTTTGCTTTATATTTGGTAATTGCGTATTGAATGCGCTCGATCAGGGCCGAAAGATCAAAACTACCCACCACCTCTTGACCTTCCGGATCTGGAGAAGCATCGAGAATAAATAACTTACCCTGGTCAATTAATTCTTCTAAATCCCAACCAAAACTATAGGCATTTTGGATAATATCGGTGGGAGATTCTTCAAAAGTAACAAACAGTCCCGGATAGTCAAAATACTTGATCCCGTGGTAGAGAAATTGCACAGCAAGCAGGGTTTTTCCCGTGCCAGAAGTGCCACTCACTAAGGTAGTTCGCCCCATGGGTAAACCACCGTGAGTGATCTCATCAAAACCTTCAATCAGGGTTCTAATTTTGCGAACACCTTTCGGTTTAATCGGTGGATTCAATTGGCTATTAGAGTTAGATTGAGTCATTATTTATCCAGCGAATATTTAAAGAGTAGGATTTTTATCTAATTTTTCCACAGAAACATATCAGGCCTGACTAGATACTTTATACCATCTTGATGTCCCTTGACTCTTGACTTTCCCATAAACGTACTAGATTACGCCCCGATCATTTCTCCTTCAATAAATATAACCCGTCTAATCACCTATTGCCGAAGGCCTAGCTATCATTTTCTCGTTCACGAATTTCCTCGTACAGTAAGTCTAAACCGATCAGAACCTTCTCTCGATCGGACAAATCACCGATAATTTTCCGCACCGGGGGAGGGAGGACTTTCGCGAGGGTAGGAGTAGCGAGAATCTTGTCTTCCTCCGCTAGTTGCGGGTTTTTCAGCACGTCAATCACCTTGAGCGCATACACTCCCTGAAATTCCTCTTCTAGGATATTTTTCAGGGTTTTCAAGGCACGCACGGAGTTGGGGGTATTGCCGGCGACGTACAGTTTTAAAACATAGGTTTTTTTAAAGACGCTCATAGGTTAAGATAAAAGGGGCTGGGGATACGAGTTTATTGTTATTTATTGGGGAGATTTTAGTCTATTCCCAATAATAAATCATAAGGGATATCCTCGCGAGGTATGGAACGACGATACATTTCCCCCAAGTGAGCAAGGATATCAATGAGAGCGAGACGATAATCTAGGAGAATTTCCTCACTTCTGCCTTCTAATTTTAACTGTTGGGAAAATTCATCCATTAACTCCATGTGAATTTCCAGAATTTGCGACACTGAGAGATCGGTAAAAAAGACATTATTAACCAACTCATCGATCGCTTGATTAATCGGATAATCCTGTTGGAAGTAATTTAAAATAATCTCCCGATAATCTCTTCTTAATTCCCGCAGTAATTCGTTTTTTTCCGCCGGGGCAAGATTGCGATAGAATAGCTGCGGGTTGCGTTTGTAGTAAACACCTAAATAGCCGAGTCTTTCTTTTAATTTTTCCGCTAAACGGCGCTGTTGTAGGAGGAGAAAACTGTGATTATTTTCCACGGGATTTGGTTGGTTAACAATCGTGGTAGGTTCGGAAAAAGAGCAATTAGGAGCTAAATGGAGAAATCGAGCGATCGCTTGGTCGATGACCGAGGTGATGCTGTCTAATTCCTTGACGGTAATTTGTAATTCGGCACTATGATAGAGACAGGTGGGAGAGTCATTCGTCTCGGCAGTGATGTTCTTGTCAGCGACAATGATCACTACTGGCAGTAAAATCCCCCCTTCGTAGAGTTGATTAAAAGTCGGCTGTAGGGAAGGATGAGAGACCACCAGCAAACAATCGATTTTTTCCTTCTCTGCCTCGATATTAGCCAGTAATTCGCTAGAAGAAGACCCTAGGGTTAGATTATAGCGTTCATTAGCCAATAAAGCCGTCAAAGAATTAACCAGCCCCGGAGGTGAACTCACTCCCGTCAAGGGTGGGTCCGTTGGGACAAAAGCATAAATAGTCAGTCTCGGAGGCAACGTTTTCTCACCCGCAAGGTAGATAGAAAATAACAAACTATAGGTTAGGCTTTCTCTGTTGAGAAGACAACCCCCTCGCCATCAGATCGGGGAAGTTAAAGTTAACTTTGCTTTTTGGCAGTGGGTATTGTAGTTAATTGTAATCAATGGAGCGGTCCTCTAGATGAGCAAGCGTCATAATCAAGGTAGATTCAAGTTCTAGGACTACTAATAGTTTGGCCATCAGTTTGTTAATTAGGGCTGGCTGAATAAATCTAAAAACCTTGTTGGATAATACTTTTAGACCTTTTTGAAATCCAAAAGTGCCGGGGATGGGAGTGAGCAGGGGGAAAATTCCGGGACTTTTGCCCTGAAAATTAGGTAATTGACCACCTGAAAATCGGTAAAACCCTATACCCTACACCCTACACCCTACACCCTGCCCCCACCGAAAAACTTTTTGCCGCAAACCCTAATTATGCCCTAAAGTTACCGCCACCGCCCACCCAATTATCCCCATGCCTAGCGTTACCCTCAGCCTCCATCACTTTAATCAATCCGTCACTGCCTGTGAATTAATTATTGACCGGGCAAGTCTTTGCGATTTAATTAATACGGGCAATCCAGAAGCGATCGTGGTGGTGGATGAGCGGTATTGTCCCCTAGGACTGATTGAGAGTCAAACCCTGATTGCTTACCTCCTCTATCAACAACAGCACCCCGAAACCAGAAACCCCTCCTCCAGCTGCCTGGATCTGAGCGGTTGGCTGCGTCCGATTATCCCTCTTAACGCTCGCATGGCCGTAAGTGAGTTTCTGGCAACCCTGACGGGAGAAGCGCTCGCCTTCGTCCCCATTTTAGTGGATGCTCAAGGCAAACTGTTAGGACGCTTAGACACGGGCAAACTTCTCCAATTTTGTCTCGGGTGCTCGATTCTCGATGATCCTCCCCCGCAGCCCCGCATCAGCGATCGCAATCCCCCCCCCCGCAGCGATCGTCCTCTGGAATTTCTGGAACAATTACCGCTGCCGCTGCTGCTCTACAGTCCAGAAGCGGGAATTTTATACCAAAATCAGGCTTGGTGTCAACAAATCGGGGCGGCTTTCCCCGCTAATATCGATAAATCTCCCTTTGCTTTGGTTAATGACCCCTTAACCCTCCCATCCCCCACCCCCCCCCTGTTTCCCCAGCGTCTAGAAACGGTGACATCGGGTTTAGCCAAGACTTGGCGACTGTTGTCCGTGCCGTTAAATTGGGCGGATAATTATCCCTTGCTCGAGAAAACTTCGGGACTGTGGTTACTGTTGGCCACCGATATCACGGAACAACAGCAATATTGTCAGGAATTAGCGGTTAAAAATGCCGATTTAGTCCATTTAAATCGTCTTAAGGATGAATTTCTCGCCTGTGTCAGCCATGAGTTTAAATCGCCCCTCACCGCCGTGATCGGTCTCTCCAATCTGCTGCGGGAAGAAAAAATCGGTGAACTTAACCCCCGACAGTCGAAATATGCCGATTTAATCTATCGCAGCGGTCGCCAGTTGATGGCTTTGGTCAATGATCTCCTCGATTTAACCCGCCTGGAGACAGGACAACTAAAATTAACTTTAGCTAGAGTCAAAATCGATCGCCTCTGTCAACGGGTGTACGATATCATCGTCGATAAGTATCCCCAACGTCTCGATCTCCCCGGCAGCTATCGTCTTGACATTGAATCAGGGTTAGATTATGCCCTGGCCGATGAAGCCCGTTTACAACAGATGTTAGTGAATTTGTTAGATAATGCGGTTAAATTCACCATTGATGGCGGTAATTTCGGCATTAAAGTCAATCGTTGGGAAAATTGGCTGGCTTTTACCGTCTGGGATACGGGGATCGGTATTCCGGAAGAATCCCAGCATCTGATTTTTCAGAAATTCCAACAGCTAGAAAGTCCTTTCACCCGTCAATTTGAGGGTGCTGGTTTAGGTTTACTCCTCAGCCAAAAATTAGCGCGCTGTCACGGTGGCGATCTATCCTTTGTCTCCAAGGACCGGGAAGGCAGTCAATTCACTTTACTGCTGCCGGTTGATCCTCAAGCAACAGAAGGGGAACAATCGCCTCCCCAGCGTCTGGTGTTAGTGGTGGAAGCTAATCCCCAAGTGATCGAACAGTTTGTCGATCGCTTGAGTGAATTGGGATTAAAAGCGATTATCGCTCGTAGCGGCACTGAGGCGATCGAAAAAGCCCGTCAGTTAAAACCCCGTTGTGTTTTTCTCAATCCCAATCTACCCCTGTTGTCCGGTTGGGATGTGTTAACGCTGCTGAAATCCCATCCCCAAACCAAAGATATGAAAGTTATTGTCACCGCCGCTGATTCCGAGCGCAACCGCAGTCAACAGCAAGGGGCCGATAGTTTTCTGGTTCCGCCGATCACCTCGGCAGCTCTGCAAGCTTGCCTGAATCTGACCGTTTCCCCCATTCCTAGCCGCAAACGGCGCACTGCTCCGACTCTGCTGCGTTTACACGGCCATTATGCCCCCAATTTCTCCGATTTATCTTCCTTTAGCTGGATTTGGAATAATCAATTAGTTCGGGAGAATTATCGTTTTATTGAGGCCGATAGTTGCGAACAGGCGGAACTTTTAGCTGGTGTCTGGGAGGTGGACGCTATCTTAATCGATAGTTCGATCGCAGAAGATTTATACTCTTATCTGCAAACCTTGAGCGAGTCGCAAACCCTAGCTAATTTACCCCTAGTCACCCTTGATGTGGCCGTCACCGAGGTGGCCAATCAAATCCCCGGTTTAGCCGTTTTTCCCTGTTTGGCCCCCCCGACGGAAAACCGCATCGAACAGCTATTAAAGGTGATCGAGACTGCTGATCTGGCTTTTTCTGGCCACTTGAGCGGCGATCGCGTCCTGTAGGGGCGAAGCATTCGGGCATAACCTATCGGTGAAACCGGAGATTTTCTATCCGAATGCTTCGCCCCTACTTTTTGCCGCAAACCCTAAATAGGGGCTGCGGCAAAAAGTTTTTCGTGGGGGCAGGGTGTGGGGTGTGGGGTGTGGGGTGTGGGGTTTTACCCATTTTCAGGTGGTCAATTACCTAATTTTCAGGGAAAAAATCCCTAAATTTTCCCCCCAATCACTCCAATGGTAGGCACTTTTTCAGGGAAAAACAGTCTAAAAGCCTTATCCAACAAGGTTTTTAGATTTATTCAGCAAACCCTAAATAGTTAAAGGCTAAACTGGACAATTTTGGATAGCGATCGCTCATATTATACTAGGTTTACATGATTACGAGCTATCTAACACACGGTCGGGTGCAATGATTTGTTAGATCTCAAATTCGATTACAGTAGCAATGGCGGCTACAATTTCCAGTATTGTAATTTCAGAAATGCTTCCTAATTTACGAATAAACCTTTGTAAATCCACCCCCCTTAGTTGAAGAGTGTCATTTGATTTCTGCACCAACAGTAGGATCGAAGTTGACTAACCAAATTTCTCCACGTTTTGGCAGCTCAGGGTTAATAGTCAATGATGTCAGCTGCCATTAACTCCTGCCATTCAGAATCTTGTTGATAGTGAGAGAGCATTATATCGGCTTGACTTTTGAGAATATTCCTCCGTTCAGTCATTGGTAACTTCAGAAAAGCAAGACGCTGTTTTAAGGATGGA
>NZ_JAPZQM010000355.1:0-30857 GCF_027530565.1 Microcystis sp. LE19-10.1B
CTCTAGTCTCGGTGGTTTAGTGGATTATGAAACCCAAAAGAAACTTGGCGATCGCCTAGGTTGGCGGAAGGAAGGTCAATGGCTCAATTATGAGCAACTAAACTTTGAATTAGAGCCGAATTCTCCCCTCGGTCATTTACCGGTTCATTGGTTGATTTTTGAGGAAAATCTTTGTTATCCATCTGCCGAGGTGGCTGACCATCAAAACTCCGTGGCTTTCTGGAGAGTTGGTCATTGGTTATTATGGCAACTTCACCTCGTTTTCAGCAAAATTCAAGCCTGTGGAATTATTCCTCTGTCTGACTTTTAAAGCGATTATCCTATTAAAACCTGATTTGCTATCACTACCAATTTCTTGACCGATAGTTAACTCTTAATCAGAAAAATATCGCCAAAAAATCCCCCCTTTTTACTGGAAACAAAAAGGGGAGAAAATATTAGATAGCTTTACGATTCAGCCATCCATTCCGTATGGAAAAACTCACCTCTGGGTTTATCGGTACGTTCATAGGTATGAGCGCCAAAATAATCCCGTTGTGCTTGGGTGAGATTTTGCGGTAAATTGGCCCGACGATAACTATCAAAATAGTCCAAAGAAGAACTAAAAGCCGGGACGGGAATTCCCAACTTATTAGCCAAGACTAACACTTCACGCCAAGCTTCTTGGCGATCGAGGATACTTTGCTTAAATTCCGGCGCTAACAACAAATTCGGCAGGCCCGGATTTTCCGCAAAAGCCTTGCGAATTTTATCCAAGAAACCGGCCCGAATAATACAGCCGCCCTTCCAGATGCGGGCCGATTCCGGCAGACTGATATTATAGTTAAATTCCTGAGAAGCCTTAGCGATTAAAGCCATACCCTGGGCATAGGAACACATTTTCGAGCAGTAAAGAGCATCACGCACCTTATCCACAAATAGTGCCGCATCCCCCGGATAGGTTTCCCCAGGTCCGGGTAACTCTTTTGCGGCTGCCACCCGTTCATCCTTATAAGCGGACATCACGCGAGCATTAACCGCAGCATAAATAGTCGGAATTGACACCCCCAACTCCAAGGAACTTAACACGGTCCAGCGTCCGGTTCCCTTTTGTCCCGCCGAATCCAAGATTAAATCTACCAGATGATGACCGGTTTCCGGGTCAACATACTTAAAGATATCGGCGGTAATTTCAATTAAATAAGAATTAAGCTCATCGGTGCGATTCCACTCGGTGAAAGTTTCCTGTAACTGCTGATTGCTTAGTCCTAGACCATTTTTCAGCACATCGTAGGCTTCCGCAATTAACTGCATATCGCCGTACTCGATGCCATTGTGAACCATTTTCACATAATGGCCCGCACCCCCGGGTCCCACGTAGGTGACACAGGGACCATCATCGACTTGGGCGGCAATTTTGGTTAAAATCGGCTCTAATTCCCGATAGGCGAACTCTGTACCCCCCGGCATCAGGGAAGGGCCGTGCAGAGCGCCTTCTTCGCCACCACTGACCCCCATCCCAACAAAACCCAGTTTAGTGGTCGATTCTAGGTCGCGGGTGCGTCTTTCCGTGTCCTCGTAGAGGGAGTTACCGCCATCGATAATCATATCTCCTTCTTCGAGAAGGGGTTTTAATTGTTCAATCACGGCATCCACCGGCGGGCCAGCTTTTACCATGACCAGAATTTTGCGGGGACGCTCTAAAATTTGGACGAATTCTTCTAAACTATAGGCCGCCTTGACATCTTTGCCGACGGCGCGAGTTTCCATAAATTCTTGAGTTTTGCTGGCGGTGCGATTGTAAACAGCGATGGGAAAACCCCGACTCTCCACATTGAGAGCGAGATTTTCTCCCATGACAGCTAGTCCGATAACACCGAAGGTACGTTTAGTCATAGAAATTCAGTCTCAGCTGATGCGTTCTTCCTCCCCTTTTAGCGCCTACTTTCCCTAAGATAGCTAAACTTTCCCTATTTCTTAAGCCTTGACTAATCAGTGATCAGTGATCAGTAATCAGTAATCAGTGATCAGATTTGGGTTTTCAGTGAGCAGCATTAAGTGAGGAGTGTTACAGCGTTTCTCCTCAAGATGAAGTGTAACCTAAGTAGATAGGTATTAAAAACTTTCAGATCCCCCCGCCTATCGGCACCCCCCTTATCAAGGGGGGCAGGGGGGATCGAACCTAAAATCCATTTTTAATTTAATTATAACCAGCTACTTAATTTGGTATCATCCCCAGACGACTGGCTACTGTTGCCTGTTCCCTAAAACCAGAGACTTCCTACCTCACCATTAAGATAACTGCTATAAATGGCATTAACAGTGCTGTGTTTTCACTGATGACTGAAAAACCCCCAAGCGCAGAAAAGTTAATGCTAATGTTAAATTAAATTAAGAAAATCCCCATTCTTCCTCGGCTTATATGCAGTTAACTTGGCTTGATAGTAATTCTTGGTTAATCGAAATCGGGGGAAAACGCCTGCTTCTCGATCCTTGGTTGGTAGGTTCCCTGACTTTTGGTAATTTAACTTGGCTATTTGAGGGCAAAAAAACCGCTAATCATGCCATTCCCGAAAATATCGATCTGATTCTTCTCTCCCAAGGTTTGGAAGATCACGCCCATCCTCCTACTTTACAGGTACTCGATCGCCAAATTCCCGTGGTAGCTTCTCCTAATGCCGAAAAAGTGGTTCGAGCGCTTAATTATACCCATCTCATCCCTTTAACCCACGGCTCTAGTTATATCTTTGACAATGCGATCGAAATTACTGCTGTCCCCGGTTCTCCAGTCGGGCCGACTCTGGTGGAAAATGGTTATGTTATCAAGGAATTAGCGACAAATCAGAGTATCTACTACGAACCCCACGGTTATCATTCTCCTAGCCTCGATTCTCTCGGTAAAATTGATGTTATTATCACTCCTTTGATTGACTTAAAAATACCTTTCCTCGGACCGGTAATCAAAGGACAAGAAAGCGCCTTAGCAGTCTGTCAACGCTTGCAGCCTCAATATATTATTTCTACGGCTGCCGGTGGTGATATCGAGTTTAAAGGGTTATTGATGGCGGTGTTAAGTGCTGAGGGTAGTCCCGAATCTTTTCAAGAATTATTAACATCCCATGACTTGCCGACAAAGGTAATTGATCCTCGTCCTTGGCAACCTTTTACAGTGGAATTAGGCGAGTGCGTTTCTGGTTTGAGCTAATCTGAGTTAAGGGAAGAATAGAAAAAAGTTAAAACTTTCTTCCCGATTTTTATCTAAAAAAGTAGAATTTTTGTTATATCTTTGCTGGCTACAGATAACATTAATTGTTTGAAAAAACTGGCTCTCTTGCATATTGGATGTAAAATGGGTAAGACCCCACACCCCACACCCTGCCCCCAGGAAAAACTTTTTGCCGCAAACCCTAATTAAAAGTGGTTCTTCTCTGCTAAATTTTCTATGAATCAGTTGCCCTTATTTTCTCAATCAAAATCAGTGCGAGACTTTTATCAACCTGATGCCGAAATAATTCTTTATCAAGGAGATACCAATAATTTTATCAAGACTATACCAGATAATTCTGTGAGCTTGATTATTACTTCTCCTCCCTACAATTTAGGAAAAGACTACGAAAAAAAAATCTCTTTGGATACTTATCTGGAAACCCAAACCAAAATTATGCGAGAATTCTCTAGAATCTTGCAAGATAATGGCAGTATTTGCTGGCAGGTGGGAAATTTCGTTCAAGAGGGAGAAGTTTATCCTTTAGATATTTTTTATTATCAGCTATTTAAACAAATGGGCTTCTTTTTAAGAAATAGAATTGTCTGGCATTTTGGCCATGGACTACATACCTCTAAAAGATTTTCTGGCAGGTATGAAACTATTTTGTGGTTGACAAAAACCGATAAATATATCTTTAATCTTGATCCAGTGAGAATCCCCGCTAAATACCCTGGTAAGCGCCATTTTAAAGGTAAAAATATCGGTAAACCCTCTGGTAATCCTTTAGGGAAAAATCCCAGCGATGTTTGGGAGTTTTTAGCACAAGAATGGGATGAGTTACTATGGGATATTCCTAACGTTAAATCTAATCATCCAGAGAAAACTATTCATCCTTGTCAATATCCAATCGAATTAGTAGAAAGATGTGTTTTAGCCTTGACAAATGAGGGGGATTGGGTTTTCGATCCTTTTGCCGGGGTCGGAACTTCTCTGATTGCTAGTATTATGCACAATCGTCGAGTGATGGGGAGTGAAAAAGAAGCAGAATATGTGAAAATTGCCAGGGAAAGAATCGCAGCTTATTTGCAAGGAAATCTCAAAATTCGTCCTTTAGGAAAACCTATTCATCAACCTAATGGTAAGGAAAAAGTTGCTCAAATTCCCCAAGAATGGCACAATAATATATAGGAAGTAACACTCAATCTCCCCAGGAGAGTACAGGTTTTTGCTCTCATATCCTTGGGTTTTAATGCTTACTGCCGTCTAACCCATCCTGCAATGATTGATAAGTTTTTTTGTCACCATTTTTAGAGAAAACTTTGCAGAATTGTGGCGGTTTCTTGACCGGTTTTTTCCCAACTAAAAAGCTCGGCGCGTTGGCGACTCAAGGATTTTAATTTAAGACGTAATTGTTCATCGGTGGCGATTTGCTGCATTGCCTCTCTCATCTCATAGATACTATAGGGATTAATTAAAATTGCCGCCTCTCCTGTGACTTCCGGGAGAGAGGAAAGATTAGAAGTAATCACAGGAGTTCCACAGGCGATCGCTTCTAGTACAGGTAATCCGAAACCTTCCCAAAGGGAAGGATAAACTAAAGCAGTTGCTTGGTTTAAAAGTTGCGGCAATTCTTCATAGGAAACATAGTTTAAAAATTGCACCCGTTGAGAGATTGATAATGCTTCTACCTGTTGCTGCAGAGCCGGGGTAAAACGGGGGTCAAATTGACCGACAATTAATAATTGATATTCGGGATCAATTTGGGAAAAAGCAGTAATTAAACGACCGAGATTTTTATGAGGATCATAACGACCAAGATAGAGAAAATAGGGACGAGTCGCCAGATTTAGAGGACGAAAATTATCAGAATCATATCCAGAAAGAATCACGGTTATTTTGTCAATAGGTATCTTAAAAAACTTATTAATATCGGCGGCAGTTGCTTGGGAAACAGCGATAATATGTGTGGCTTTTTTCAGGACTTGGGGTAAATAGTATTTATTATAAAAAGTTAGCGGAGAAAATTTCGGGAACCGCAGGGGAATTAAATCATGAACTGTGACAATATAGCGGCAATTTCCATAAATAGGTGCTTCGGGAATGGGGGTAAATAGTAGGGAAGACTTTAATTGTTGATAGGTTTGATAGAGTTGGGTTTCTGTCCAAATTAAGCGCCTAATATTGCCTTTGGTTCCCTGCTCTTGGGTGAGGTTTGCCGAGACAGGATAGGTGTTAAAATCTGGGTAACTATTAGAAGTGATTAGGGTAGGATTTAAGTTGGCTAATTGGGGAATGAGATTTTTAGTATAGGTAGTCAATCCAGTATATTTAGTACCGAGAAAAGCGAGATTGATTAATAATTGATGATTCCTATTCATAGATATTAGCTAGTTAAGTAGGTAGGTGTTAAAAGTTGTCAGACACCCCCCTTATCAAGGGAAGATTAAGGGGTGATCAGCACCCCCCTTATCAAGGGGGGATTAAGGGGGGATCGGCACCCCCCTTCCCTTATCAAGGGGGGATTAAGGGGGGATCCATCTTCAATTTAATTATAAATACTTACTTATTATAAAAGAGAACGATAAGCTTTTATAGTAGCTTGTGCGGTTTTTTGCCAAGAGAATTTTGTCGCTTGTTTTTTTCCTTTCGTGATTAATTCTTGACGGAGAGAGGTATCACTAATAACTTGATAGATTGCCGCAGCAATTTCTAGGGGATTATCCGGATTAATTAATATTGCCGATTCTCCCGTGACTTCGGGTAAGGATGCAGTATTAGCAGTTACCACGGGACAACCTAAAGTCATCGCTTCTAAAACTGGTAATCCAAAACCTTCGTAAAAAGAAGGATAGACAAAAACATCAGCTTTTTGATAATAATCCGCAACTAAGTCATCAGCAAGATAATCAAGATGTTGGATACTATCTCGAAAGGGAGACTGAGATATTTTATCAAAAATTGGTTGATACTTCCATCCTTTTTTGCCAATCAGAATCAGATTATGGTCTAATTTATACCTGTCCTTGAGATAGTTAAAAGCACTGATAAGATTAATAATATTTTTTCGTGGTTCTAGGGTACTAACAAAGAGTAAATAGGGTTTAGTGATAGTTAGATATGAGGGAGAATTGGGGAGGTAAGAATAACGACTTGCGAGGGGAGTAACAAAAATTTTCTCTGGGTTCACATCTAAATATTCAATAATATCTCGTTTGGTACTTGCGGAGTTAGCAATAACTAAATCTGTCCATTGTAGAGATTGTTTAATGCGTTGGGTGTAGGTTTTGACAATCCCCGTGACAAACTCAGGATATTTCATAAAAGTAACATCATGAATAGTCATAACTTGACGACTCTGACGACAAGGATACACCACATGATCCAATCCGTGGAGAATATCGGGAGAATCAAGAAAGTTTTCTAGATAGGAAATTAGAGGATTAGGAAATTGGGTTAAGATATTGCTAAGACTGACGGGAATTGGTAAACATTTAACCTCTGGATAGGATTGCAGTTTTTCGGGGATAGAAAGATTACCCCGCAGCCAGTTTTTTACCGATGGTTGAAAACAGAGGGACAGGGAAAAGTTTTCTTGGTTTTGTAATTTAGCTAATTCGGCAATCAGGTGATAAGCATATAATCCAATTCCACTAGGATTTTGTCTTATCGGTGTACCATCAACTAAAATTTTAAGCATTTGTGGTTAGATGAGATTGACGGGATAGATATTTTTAAAATTACAGATTCAATTGTCAATTTTGCTCGCTTAGGACAAGATTAAAATCGGCAATAAACTCCACCCTAATAGTTAATCTTACCCTATAACGTCCCTAAATAGCGGCCTTTTTTGGCTAGGTTACAGCCAATACTCAATTTATCGGGCAATTTTTTCGATTATTGTCCCCTCACCTACCCTACTACTATGATTGTCAACGGGTACTTATAAGCTAAGACCTATTTTAATCGCCTATCCTTAGATTAGCTGCATCTCCTTGACGAGAAACGCTGTAATTAGTTATAATTACGGAAGAATAGCTTCCCCGTACTTGTGGTGAGCGGAGATTTCTCAAAGGTTATCTCAGGGATGGCTTAGTCCCCTACAGAACAACCAACATCGGGTAAGGCCGAAAAATCTTGATTAACTAATGTTTTCAGTTTTCTTGTTTTCGGTTAAGATGGTCTGATGATTTAGTAACTTGGCAGTAACGTATGAGTAACAAAAAGTTAACCATCACCCTAGCTCTCACTGTTGGTTTTGTTAGTCCAGCCGCTCCGATATTAGCCGCTAATATTTCTACCACCGTTCTCGCAAGCGGTTTAAATAATCCTCGGGGCATGACCTTCGGTCCTGATGGCCAGCTTTATATCGCCCAAGCAGGAAGAGGTGGTAACGGAACTTGTATTTTGTCAGGAGGTCAAAGTCAAGTTTGCTACGGACCCACTAGTGCAATCGCTCGTTTGAATACAACCACGGGAGCAACGGGAGGTCTTGATCGATAATTTACCGTCCTTGGCTCAACAACCATCAGGCAATGAAGGTACTGGTCTTCAAGACCTTTACTTCGACCAATCAGGGCAGCTATTCGGTATTATCGGTTTGGGAACTAATCCAGATGTTAGGGATAATACTTTAAGCGTTTCTGCCTTTGGACAGGCGATCGCCATCAACCTCACTGGAACACCTAGTTGGTCGCCCGTAGCAGATTTAGCCAATTTTGAGAGAAATAATAATCCTGATAGGGATGAAGTTGATAGTAATCCCTACTCCCTCGTTGTGCAAAATGGTGTTATTTATGCCACCGACGCGGGGGGAAATTCCTTGCTCAGAGTTGATGGCAACGGGGCTATAACAGCGATCGCTGCTTTTCCTGTTCGCTCAGTTACACCACCACCCTTTATCCCTAATTTACCGAATCCTTTTCCTATGCAAGCCGTACCCACAGGGATGGCTATTGGTCCGGACAATCAACTCTATATCGGGCAACTTACTGGATTTCCTTTTCCCGTTGGTGGGGCTAATGTTTATCGGTTTAATGGCACCAATTTAGAAGAATTTGCGACAGGTTTTACTAATATCATTGATCTTGCTTTCGCCCCCGATGGTAGTTTATATGTTCTAGAATATGCTAGTAATTTTCTGGCAGGAGATTTTAGTGGTCAGCTTTGGAGAATAGCACCTAATGGGACTCGTCAAAGTATTTTAGACGAGGGTTTATCCTTTCCCACGGGTTTAGCAATTGGGGATGATGGAGCTATCTATGTTGCCAATCAAGGCTTTGTGGGCGGACAGGGGCAAATTTTAAAGATAACTTCAACCCCAGAAATGACCTCGGTGATCGCTTTAGGAGTTACTGCACTAATGGGTTTACGATTACGCTCTAAAAAAAAGTCAACTTCTTTGTAACCGTTCGGGGGGGGGCGAAATCTGGCAATCTGAGAGATATCGCTCTTGGAGGGAGTCTGGCAAAAGTCTTACAGTCTCTAAACTCTAGCTCTCTTATGGGGTAAGCCTTCAAGCTATCGCTAACTAACAGAAACCCGAAATTTGAGTTTTTATTAGAAAAAAAGTTAGCGATCACTTGTCAAGCAAGGGTTTCAGAATCTGGATTCGGTCAGGGATTTCCGAAAGTCCCAGAAGAGCGATAGTTAGACTTCCACCATTTGGGAGAGGCAAACTATGATAGATTCTAGTTTAGATGCCGCCCATAGCATTCTTTATATGCCACCTACATCTGCACTTGCGGCGTTCGATTTTATCAAGATTGCGGAGGCAGTGGACCCCCACATTGAAGTCACTGGTGACCTTGCTGGCCTAATCATCGAAGTCCCTAAGTTCACCGGTTGGGAGAGTTTTGGGTACTTGGTCGCTCATTTCTGGCTCATACGCGACCATCACAAGTACGTCAGTAAAGTTGCAGTGGTGACTGATTCCACTCTGGTTAAACTGATCGAAAGTCTGGCTTCCCTTCCCACTTTGTCTCGGCCCAAGTCAGGCAGTTCCCTTGGGGGAACCGAGGCAGCAACCCAATGGATATTGGGCGACTCTACACTACCCCTAGTGGTCTCTTGACTTTTCAAACATCCTCTTAGGCTGCTTGGCAGCCCAGTGGCTGGGCTATGGCTTTCCTACCAGCACTTTTTGAGAATTTACGGATAATGATTCCTGAATCTTTAACTGCTATACTATCTGGGGACTTAACAAAATTGAGTCCCTGTTTTGTTGTTTTGATAAACTGAGTTGAAGAGAGAAATGCCGATCACTTCCCTTACCAATCTGGACTACTATGACCGGGTGAATCCTGACCTATTGCGCTTATTACCGCCGGATGCCTCAGTGATTGTGGAAGTGGGTTGCGGCACGGGCGCATTGGGGCAATATTATAAGAAAATTAATCCAAATGCTAATTATATTGGCATCGAACTGAATGCTCAAGCGGCCGAAATTGCGAAAACTCGGTTGGATCAAGTCATTGTGGGCAATATCGAAGCATTGGATTTAGGGACTATCATTCTGCCCAATAGCGTAGATTGTTTGATTTATGGTGACGTTTTAGAACATTTACAAGACCCCTGGGGAGTATTAAATCAGCAAATTACTTGGCTTCAACCCGCCGGCCAAGTCCTAGCCTGTATTCCCAATATTCAACATTGGAGTATTCTAATTAATCTGTTAAGAGGGATCTGGGAATATGAAGATGAAGGGTTATTAGACCGCACTCATTTGCGTTTTTTTACGTTATCGAGTATTAAAAAATGGTTTGCTGAAGCAGGATTACAAATTTATGAGATTCAGACACGAGGACAGAAAAATGAGAATTTTCAAACTGCTCAAAAACTATTGGCTCCCACCCTTCAATCCCTGGGCATTAATGCCGAACAATTTGCAATTCAAACAGGAGCCGTTCAATATGTAGTCAGAGCCTTAAAATCTACCCAACCACCTCGCCCTTTACTGATTCAAACGATGATTATGGCTCCCCTCGCCTGCGATCGCGTCCGGGTCTTAGAACCGGATCAGTTCAGTGCCACCATTCCTGGTGTAAGAACCGTTTCCAGTGTTAAATCGGCGGATTTGGGCATTGCCCGGCCGGAGGAGGGAAAAGTCTTTATTTGGCAACGGGGATCTTTACAACTGGATGAACTTGCCAAAATTCAAGCCCTTTTAGCCAAAGATTATTTAATTATTGCCGAAATGGATGATGATCCCCATCGTTGGCCAGAACATGAACAAAATCAATTTTTAACCTATCGGGCTTGTCATGGTATTCAAACCACCACAGAGCCGTTAGCCGAATTTTTTCGCACCATTAATCCCAATGTGGCTGTTTTTCCCAATCAATTGGCCTATCTCCCCCCCCCAAGGGAATATCGCCAAAATAATACCGTTAAGCTCTTTTTTGGAGCCTTAAATCGTCAAGCAGACTGGCAAGCTATTTTACCCACCCTCAATCAAGTCTTAGCCGACTACGGAGAACAAATCGCTGCTCAGGTGATTCATGATCGAGAATTTTTTGAGGCATTAGCCATTACCAATAAAGTTTTTGAACCCTTTTGTGATTATGAGCGGTATCAAGCCCTATTAAGAACCTGTGATATTGCCTTGTTGCCCCTCAATCCGACAGCCTTTAATAGTATGAAATCTGATTTAAAGTTTATTGAATGTGCGGGTCATGGCGTGACCGTTTTAGCTAGTCCCACGGTGTATGAAGCGTCTATTCAATCCGGTGAAACGGGTTTAATTTATAATTCTTTAACTGAATTTTCTGCACAATTACGACAATTAATTGAAAATCCTTCTTTTCGGCAACAACTGGCTAACAATGCCTATCAATGGGTCAAGCAAAATCGCTTACTGGCTCAACATTACCGCCGGCGATGGGATTGGTATTGTCAGATGCGGGACGCATTACCCCGTTTAACCCAAGAATTATGGCAACGGGTTCCAGAGTTACGTCAGAATGTTAACTAATCTTCTTTCATTCATAGGTAGGGTCTGCTGAAAAAGTTTATAATAGCTGTCTAGGCTTATACTGCCATGCAATTTGGTCTAAACAAAAATATTTAAGCCACGGGCCCCCAGCTTTCAGCTAAATAAAGTAAAAGACAAAAGTTAATTCATTTTCTCTCTCCTGACTTCTATTTCTAAGGACAATTTCTGATTTATACAAGAGGTTTGATGGATACACCGCAACTTTTATTCAATGGTTTAGCCGTCGGCAGTATTATTGCTCTGGCTGCTGTTGGGTTAACCCTTACCTGTGGCATTTTGCGTCTGTCTAATTTTGCCCACGGCGATTTTATGACTTTGGGTGCTTACATAACTTGGGTGGTAAATGCTCAAGGGATTAATCTCTGGTTAGCGATGCTGGTGGGGGCAGCAGTGACAGCTATTGCCATGCTCATTGCCGAGAGATTATTATGGAAACCCATGCGCGATCGACGGGCTGATTCTACCACTTTAATTATTATTTCGATCGGTTTGGCTTTATTTCTTCGCAATGGTATTTTAATGATCTGGGGCGGTAGTAATCAACGCTACGATCTGCCTGTGATGACCGCTACAGAAATTTTTGGGATTAAAGTAGCTTTCGATCGCTTGTTAGTTATTGGTTTGGCAATTATAGTTATTATTGCCCTCCATTTGTTATTGCAAAAAACTAAGATCGGTAAGGCGATGCGTGCCGTAGCTGACAGCACCGATTTAGCTAGAGTAACCGGAATTAACGTCGAATGGGTTGTCTTCTGGACATGGATAATTACGGGAGTTTTAACTGCTTTAGCCGGAGCGATGTTCGGGTTAATTACTGGGGGAGTGCGTCCCAATATGGGCTGGTTTTTAATCTTACCAATGTTTGCCGCCGTGATTTTAGGTGGTATTGGTAATCCCTACGGAGCGATTGCTGGGGCTTTAATTATTGGTGTTGCCCAAGAAATTAGTGTTCCCTTAATTGGTTCTGATTATAAATTAGCCGTGGCTTTATTAATTATGATCCTGCTGTTATTATTCCGTCCCCAAGGTTTATTTAAAGGCACGGTTTAACAGTTATCAGTTATCAGTTATCAGTTATCAGATGTAAGTTTTAAGTTTGAAGTTTTAAGTTATTTATAGCGCTTTTCACGTTACTGAGGTATCGACAAGTTTTGCCAACAAAGGACTTAAGCCCCTTGCCCATGCCTCATTCTGATGAAAACTGCTATATTTACTGATTACTATTTACTGTTTACTGATTACTGTTTACTGATTACTGAAAAGCCCAATCTTTAATCCTGAATATATTCTTCCCCGGTGATTAAAGCGTATTCAGCGCGGGTAAATTCTCGACCTAAATAAGCAGCATGATCGAACATAGTAATCGGACAAGGGTGGGTTTCTTCGATCACTTTTACGGCTAATTCTTTGGCGGTTCTTGCGGTGTAAATAGTCTCAGGATTGCGATCAAGTTTTTGCCTAACACCGATAACTTTTCCCGTTTCTGGATCGACGGCTAAACCTTTCTCGTTGATAATATTGCTGTAATGTTTGGCACAGATTAACCCGGCTTCTCGGTCTAGATAAATAATAAAATATCCTGCGGGATCGAGAGCGATCGGACGTTTGGAAAGTTGATGATCAATAGCCGTGATTTGTGATTTTAATTCGCTCATTTTCTTGACAAAATCACTTAAATATGTAGATGAAAGCAAGAGCAAATTATATCACATACCATCATCCTTTTTCTAGAGCATTTTGTAGATATAGGCCGTATTTTCTGTGAGCAAATCTGACCTACTGAGCAATAATACTAAATCCTGTTTAAAAAGTATAGGAAAGTGGGGAGCGGGGGCAAGAGGAAAGAGGCAAAAGGGGCAATAGATAATCAGTTTTTAATAACCAGATTTAGTATCACACCAGCTGCCATCTGGGGGCGCGAGCTTTGCGCCCCTAATCTAAGGTCGAAAAATAACAGGCTGATGGCTGAGAGCTTAACCCTATAAATCTTCTTCCACCAAAGCCTCAACCCGTCCTGTTTTGACCGCTTCCACCAAAGCGGCGTGATCTCGTTCTGTCTGCTCGGCATAAGCGATCGCAAATTCGCCCAGGGCTAGATCGAACTGATCTCCTTTTCCCAAATAACCGCTAATAGTGGCCGCGTCTCCAGATTTAGCGTGGGCGCGGGCTAAGGTCCAGCCACAGAACTCGGCGTAGCGTTGCAGTTGGACAGCCGACACTCCCTCAATGGGTAGGGAAAACTTCATATCCCGCAGTTGCCGTAAATAGAAGTCTTTCCCCCGTCTTCCCTGGGTCCAGCCTAAAAATATGTCGCTAGAGGATTGCATCAATCTCTGGCCTGTAACCACCCGTTGTCCCTGATTTTCGTACTGGCTCTTGGCGGTATAGGGTTCAAGAACCGAAGGGCAGGCTTCCTTAACTTGTAGGATGAGGGGATGGTTGTCTTCCGAGAAAAATAGGGCGATATAACATCTAGTGCCGACACTGCCAATGCCTACCACTTTCAGGGCAAAGTCCTCTAACCGGTAGCGATCAAACAGGACTCGGCGTTCCTCCGGCAGGGATTGGCGATAGTCTTCCAGACCCTCACGCACGAGAGTCTCCCAATCCGGTTCGTTGACATGGTAGAGAATGGGCGGCTGATCGACAAAGCGATTGCGTCCCGCGGTTTGGGTGACGATCTTGGGGTAGAGATGTTCGATGATGCGCTCGCGGGCTTTTGTCATCATCTGTTCCCGTATCTTCCGCGTCTTTTCGTCGGGAGCCATCTCGATCACCTGTTCTACTCCTATGCGCGTGTACCATACCTCTAACGGACTGAGGCGAGAATATTCCCGCAGGTGTTCCCGATAGGAACGAGCGCAATCGATCGCCGCCGCCTTCGATTCTTGATCGGATAGATCGCTATCCCTGCCGGCGATGACAAAGCTGACCACTAGACGCTTGAGGTCCCATTCCCAAGGTGCGGGTAGGGTTTCGTCGAAATCGTTAATATCGAAGACTAAATTGCGTTCGGGGGTGGCAAAAAATCCGAAGTTCAACAGGTGGCAATCCCCGCAGGCCTGCACGATAACGTCGGTTTTGGGAGTGGTGGCCAGATCGTAGGCCATCAAAGCAGCGGAACCGCGCAGGAAGGTAAAGGGACTCCGCAACATTCGTCCGTAGCGGATAGGAATCAATTCCTGTAATCGCCCTCGATTTGATGCTTCGACGATCTCGATCGGCTCTCGACCAGCTGCGGGAGGTTGCCAGATGGCGTGGCTAGAACGCGGCAATCGCTCCCGCAGGGATTTACCGATCTGGATGCGTTCTTCCCGTGAACGGAATCGAGCTTGAGAAGATGAGCGGATCGGGGTTTCTATTTGGTGGTTCATAGCGACTTTTTCCCCTGAATGAGATTACATCCCTTGCTGTTAGATGACTAAATGAATACAAGCAATAGGAAATAGATAAGTCAATAGTGATGGTTCCCCGAATGGGATAACTTTCTAACATTTCCCCTTTTAGAGATAGCTTCTGATGCTCGGTTCAACAATTAATCTTCACTCGCTTCTTATTCGGGGAAGCTCAACATTATCGATGATACATTTTTTCTGAAATGGCTATCTCTTAAATTTGCTTAACTTTTAGCCCAATGGCAGCTCTACTATTTCGATTATATCTTGCTCAAAAATTGCTGGCGGAATGCTCGTAACAAAATTTTATCTAATGGTCAGCCTTCAGCCAGGGGCTAAAATCTCGCTCTTTTGTCGGGAAAAGGGGGGTATATTTCAGGTTAAAGGTGAAAATTTCCCCCTTGCCCGACTTCTGTAAGAAGTTTTCTGTTTATTTTTTTGGGTGATGATTTGGTAGTATTAGTTTAGGTCTGTGAACCGAGAATTTACCCCTAGATTGTCTAGAAATGAGCGATGAAAGTGTCAATCTTGAGCAGGGGATGATGGGGGTGGGTTACGATAATGAAACGCCTCGATCGCTTCCTCTAGGGTTGCATAAATACGTTCGGTCGAGATCGTCTCGGATAGGTCTCCTTTTTTTAATTGCTGATATAAATCTTGCTTCACCCGCGCCATGGCAAAAGTAATGCCACTACCGATTAATTCTCGATGTAATTCTTTCAACATATCGACCGCCGTAATATCGATATCTAGAATCGCTTCGGCGTTGAGGACGAACCACTCGACGGGGACTTTCTCCGCCTCAATCGCCGCTATTACCCGTTTCCGAAAATTCTCGGCGTTGGCGAAACAGAGGGGCGCGTCGTAACGGTAGAGAACCAATCCGGGGATCGTCGTCGCGCCCTGCCAATCCTCGATGTCGTGCAGGCCCGCCAGATTCGGCACTTCCCCCAAAACCGCATCGTGTGGTCGCATCAGCCGTGCGAACAGATCGACCACCGATAACCCCACGGCAACGCCCACCCCGACGAGGATATCGGTGGCCAGGACACCGAACATGGTGACGAGCGCCAATCGGAACTCGCTGGTTTTGAAACAACGCAGACGGTTGAACTCCGAGATCTCGATCAGACGGAGCGCGGCGTAAATCACGATCGCCCCCAGGGCCGCTTTCGGAAACAGGGATAGCAGCGGGCGCAAGAACAAAAGTACCAAAATCACGATCAGAAAAGCCACGAGGGAAAACAGTTGCGATCGACTGCCCAGAGAATCGCCGATCGCCGTGCGACTGCCGCTACTGCTGACGGGAAAGCCTTGCATGATGCCGTTACCGATATTCACCGCTCCCAGGGCGAGTAATTCCTGATTGCCATCGATGCGATAGTTGTTTTTCGCCCCGAAGGCGCGGGCGGTCAAGACGTTATCGGAATAGCCAACGAGGGCGATACCGATGGCCGAGGAGAGTAAATAGACGAGCTGCTGGGAAGAAAAACCTCTCGGTACTTTCAAACTCGGTAAACCGGCGGGAATTTCCCCGATCACGGCGATGCCTCGCTCGTTCAGATCGAACAAATATACTGCCGATGTCGCCAGTAGAACCGCGAGTAAAGGGCCGGGGGCATTGGGAAAGCGACGTTGTACCACTAGCAGGAAAATTAGAACAGCGGCGGCGAGAATCAGAGTTGGTGGGTGAATCTCGGATAAATGTCCAGAAAATTCCCCGATCTGTCCGAAAAGCGATTCCGCTTTCAGTGACATCCCGCTAATTTTTCCCAACTGACCGACGATCATGATCACCGCTACCCCGGCCATGTAGCCGACGAGGATCGGTTTGGAGAGGAGATCGGCGAGAAACCCCAACTGGGCGAAAGCGGCGACACAGCAGACGCTCCCCACGAGTAAGGCCAATAGACTGCACAGACCGGCGTAGTTACTACTATCCCCCGCGACGAGGGGCATGATAGCGGCGGCGGTCATTACTGCCGTCGTCGATTCCGGCCCGACGGAGAGTTGTGGTGAGGAACCGAGCAGCGCATAGATGAGTATCGGCGGTAGGATCGCCCATAATCCGGCGATCGGTTGTACTCCGGCCAGTTCCGCGTAGGCCAGACATTGGGGAACGAGATAGGCTGCCACGGTGATCCCCGCGATGACATCTCCCCGCAACCAAGCCGAGCGATAGGAGCGCAGACGCTTTAACCCCGGTAGAGAAAACCGCTCCCTAGAAAAATTTAATCGAGTAGCCATCCTAACTCTTCTCCTGTTATCGAAAATGTCCCAAAAATCTCGCAACCCGATCAACCACTGGTAGCAATACTTTTTCGCCGGTTTAACCGGGTTTTTCTAGTTTATTTTGCTTACATCCAAACCGAGAAATTTATCTTCCAAGGTTTTAATCACGATGTATAAAATAGGAGCGATCGCTAAACTTAAGAGAGTGGCAACCAAATAGCCCCCGAAGCTTACCGTACCGATCGACCAACGACTGAGCGCACCGGCTCCCGCCGCCGTCATTAAAGGTATATAACCGACAATTCCCGATAAAGAAGTCATCATGATCGGTCGGAAACGTGACTTGGCCGCCTCTACCGCCGCCTCGGTAAAATCCAGACCCATCTCGCGGTTTTGATTGGCGGTTTCTACGATCAGGATCGCGTTTTTAGAGGCCATACCGATCAACATTAACAACCCCACTTGAGCGTAGATATCGTTACTGATAATCGGCCAAAAACTCCCTGCCTGTAGGATATTTGCCCGGAACCAGATGGCGCATAATGCCCCTAAAGTAGAGAGAGGAACCGTGAGCATAATAATCGTTGGGTCGATATAACTCTCGTACTGGGCGGCCAGTACCAGAAAAACGAGAACAAAACCTAAGCCAAAAATGAGAATAGTCGCATTGCCAGCAGATAGCTCTTCGAGAGCGCTTCCCGTCCACTCGTAGCCGAAACTAGGGGGTAAAGTCTCCTTGGCCACCGCTTCCATCACCTTAATCGCTTGACCAGAACTATAACCCGGGGCTGGAGCCGCTTGAATTTTAATCGAGGGGTAAACGTTATAGTGGGTGAGGGTGGGGGGATAATTAAGACTCTGCACCGTAACCACGCTACTTAACTGCACCAAGGCACCATCCCGGCTTTTCACATAAAAGCCCTCAAGATCGGCGAGATTCGAGCGAAACTGCGGATTAACCTGGGCATACACGCGATACTGACGATTAGCAAAGACAAAATCGTTAACGTAGTTAGAACCGATATAGGTTTGCAGAGTTCTCAGCACCTCGGCCACATCGATATTCAGGGCATTAATTTTTTTTCTATCTAACGAGATTTCCGACTGATCGGTGTAGAAAGTAAACTGGGTAAACACACCTTGCAGTTCGGGACGTTGGCTCGCCGCCGCCATATATTTCTGGGTCACTTCGATCATCGTCTCCATCGGTAAACCCGCCCGATTTTGTAGCTGAAATTCTAGTCCACCGGTGGCACTCAACCCGTCCACCGCCGGAGCGTTAATCGCCACAGCTTTAGAGCCAGTAATCTCGCTGCGGAGTTTGGCGTTCAGGGTTTTTAGCAGAGCGAAAACCGATTGCTCCTGACCGGGACGTTCCTCCCAGGGTTTGAGACGAGCAAAGAAAAGATATTTATTGTAGTTATTGCCCTCGAAACTGTTGCCCGCAATACCGAGAAAGGCCTGCATTTCTGGCATCTCCTCCAGTACCCGACCCACATCGGCCACTTGCTGACGACTGTAGTTCAGGGAGGTATTCGAGGGGGAATTGCCTAGAACAAAAAAGTAGCCCTGATCTTCTTCCGGGATAAAACCGGAGGGAACGACTTGGTACATAAAAACCGTCGCCACCAAGCCCGCGGCGAAAATTATCATGATCATCGGTTTGATCCGGGTTAAAGCCTCGATAAATTGACCGTAACGCCTCTCGATCCAGCCAAAAATGCGATTGAAAAGATCGAAAAACCAACCGAACAGAAAGCGAAATATCCGATCGATCGGGTCGGGGGTAGCGTTCGGGGGACGGAGAATTAGGGATGCCAGCGTCGGGGAGAGGGTAATGGCGTTAAAGGTGGAGAAAACGATCGCCGCTGCCAAAGTAACGGCAAACTGACGGTAAACGATACCCGTCGTCCCCGGAAAGAAAGCGACCGGAATAAAAACAGCCAGTTGGGTCAAGGCCGAGGCAATCACCGCCCCGCCTAACTCGTTCATGGCATCGAGGGAAGCTTGCAGCGGTTTCATTCCCGTGGCCATTTTCACCTGTACCGCTTCGACGATTACCACCGCATCATCGGTAACGGTGCCGATCGCTAGAATTATGCCGAACAGAGTCAAAAGATTTAATTCCAAGCCAAAACCTAACACCGCCGCCATCGCACCGACCATGGCTACGGGCATAGCGATCGCTGGAATCATCGCTAACCGCCAGTTTTGCAGGAAAATCATGATCGTGATGATGGCGTACAGGATAGCCTCCATGGTGTTATCCTTGACATCAGCGATCGCTACATTGACAAAGGTAGTCGTATCAAAAGCGACCTCGACCTTTAGCCCCGGCGGAAAACTTGCCTGTAGGCGAGCGATCGCCTTTTTAATCGCCTCTCCCGTGGCCAGGGCATTAGTTCCGGGTAGTTGGTACACCGCCAAACCGATCGCTGGTTCACCGTTGTAGAATGCGGCGGTATCGTAATTTTCTGCCCCCAATTCCACCCGTCCCACGTCCGCCAAGGTGATTAAGGCACCATTATCTCCCACCTTAACCACCAGTTCCCCTGCCTCCTCTACTGTGCGAAAGCGTCCCGAACTCCGCAGGGGAATCTCGAACTGTTGATCGGGAAGGGTGGGTTCCTGACCAATACGTCCCGCACCTACCTGTAAATTCTGCTCTTCGATCGCCCGTACCACATCGCCGGCGGTGAGATTGCGAGCTGCTAATTTATCGGGATCGAGCCAAAACCGCATAGCATATTTTCTTTCCCCGAACATGGTAATTGACCCGACCCCGAACAGCCGTTTAATTTCATCGGTGATATTGAGATCGATATAATTACTAATAAAAATCGGATCGTAAATTGCCTTTCCTGACGGGTCTTTCTCCGAGAAAAAAGCGTAGGCGAGCAGAATATTCGGCGAGGCTTTATCAACTTTAACCCCCGTTTGTTTGACCCCATCTGGTAATCGGGGTTCGGCCAGACCGACTCGGTTTTGGACATTGACCTGCGCCTGATTACGGTCTATATTCGTGGGAAAGGCCACCGTGATATTAGCAACCCCATCATTACTCGTATTAGAGCTAATGTATTTCATATTCTCCACGCCGTTAATTTCCCGCTCCAAGATGGTCGTTACCGTATCTTCGGTGGTGCGGGCATCGGCACCGATATAGGTGGCGGTTACTTTCACCTGGGTGGGGGCTAGTTGCGGTAATTTGGCGACGGGCAGCAAAGGAAAAGCGATCGCTCCAGCTAAGACGATTAACAGAGAACAAACCGTCGCTAAAACGGGACGTTTGATAAAGAGGCTCGATATACTGAGTACCATGGAGGGATCACGACAGGATGAACGGCAGACGAATTCTTTTTTCCGCTATCTTCACGGCGGCGATCGGTTTTGTTATTGGTTTGGGATTAGTCAAATTTGGCCAGCCAGAGGTTGATCAACTCAAGTACGATACGGATTCCTACCGGCAATTATTACACACCTACGGCTGGTGGGGAGCGGGAATTGGTTTATTCGTGGGAGCGGGACAAGAATATCTCCGACAGGCGAGAATTTTGCGCGATCGAGAGGATAATTGATCGGCTTCTGTTGCCTCGTCGCTGCGGATGACCTTCGGTAGAGAGTTCAGAATCAAAGCGATCGCTATTTACAGGCCATGACGGCGATCGTGTAGGCGTTATTATTTGCCCCGTTGATATTGAGATTGATTTGATAGGGCTGTCTTCCCGTGGGAGATTGGAAAGGGAGCGAGTAGGTTTGTCCTCTCTTCATCTCGACATTTTTCTGGAAGGCACTATTAACCGAATTATCGGGATACTTGAGATTGATCGTTACTCCGTATTTGCCATCGTTTTCGGGAACCATTACCCCTTTAAAAGAGGCAAATTTCACCCCGGAGGGCACGGCGAAATCGGTGTTAAAGTTATTCTTTCCTATGGCATCGATCTGTTTGCGGATATGGGTCTGATTAGTGGCTACTTCCTTGAGGTACTGACAGTTTTTCGGAAGTTCGGTAGCCTGATCTTTGGTACTGGCGACAACGGCCATCGAGGTCAGTCCGAGGATTAAACCAGCCCAGAGAAAGCTGAAAGTTTTTGTCAACATGATAGTTTTTCCCGTTAAGTTTTTCTAAAATTGGCTCTTCGGGGACGATTAAAGATAATTAAGCCTTAATTGTCCCGCCTTGACTTTTTCCGTGACCAAAGTTCTCACTAATTCTAATTCTTGGCGCGGGACTTGGTCATTATCGCTCGCAGTGAAGCGAGTTCTCCTGTTTCTTCTGGGGTTAATTTCTGTGCGTCAACCCGTGAGATTTTCAGAGAATTGCTCCTCGTTTTTACTCTCCGAACCAAGCACAAACCCCGCTCACATACCCAAGAAAGCTAGGATTCAATATTTACTACTAATATTTAACGTTGGCAGACTCGGAGAAACTATCAAAATTCTGCAAATCTAACTTTTATTTTGTTAAAGAATTATCTCGCAAAGTTGCCGACGGACACTCACCGAACATTTTCTTATAATCTTTGGCAAATTGACCCATGTGCCAGAATCCCCACTGTAATGCGATCGCACTAACGGTAATTCCCCTACCCGCAGAGGCTTTTAGTTGTCGTCGTACCCCGTTAAGACGTTGAATTTTGAGATAAGTCGCAGGTCCCAGGCCAAAACATTCCTGAAAACCGTAACGGAGGGTACGTTCACTAATGTGCAGTTCTTGACAGAGATCGAGGATCGAGAGGGGGCGATCGAGATTGTCCAGTAAGATCTCCTCTGCTCGCTTAATGTAGGGATGTCGTATTGAAGGGCGCAGCGGCGGATCGTTTTGATGGGAATCGAGTACATCTAGAACCAGAGAGATAAAATCCTCTCGGATCAGCGATTGCATAGCTGGCTCTAGAATTGTCTGGGGTTGTCTCCAGAAAAGCTCAAAAATATATCTTAAATGAGAGCGGAATCGTCTCAGGACAGTCGGCTCTGGTTGAATTGCCAGGGTTGAATCCGTAATTAAAGATACTACCCTGGGCCGATTGGTTTGTTCGGCCCGGGAAAACAG
Source organism: Microcystis sp. LE19-10.1B (assembly GCF_027530565.1). Classification (NCBI taxonomy): domain Bacteria; kingdom Bacillati; phylum Cyanobacteriota; class Cyanophyceae; order Chroococcales; family Microcystaceae; genus Microcystis; species Microcystis sp. LE19-10.1B. The sequence continues at coordinate 21,861 of NZ_JAPZQM010000355.1, forward strand.
AGAATCGATATCGATAGTAACCAGAGCGAGGGGGAAGTTTCCCGATCGAAGCATATCGATTCCCCTGGAACTTTTCTGCAAGAGAGCGGAATTCGACGATAAGGAATACCCGTGCCACTTGAACACCTGGGGTGTGGACAAGGGTATGCCGACGGTGATTGTCCCGGGAGGAGAATCCCCTTGAGAACGAATTCCTCGATTGTAAATCGGTCGGGCGAATTGTATGCCCCCGACTTGAGCTACAAACAGTTCCCCCTCGAAAGTTCCCGCCTCGATCGGTCGATGAACCATGTCCCAACGAAAAGCTCTCATCCGCGACCCTAGTTCATCGATATCGTGAAAAGGAATAGTCTCGATCAGGGGCTGTAAATTGATATCCATTTTGTCTGATTTAGGATAGCGGAATTATTAAAAATTATTAAGTATTATTAAGAGTTATTCTCTTGTCAATAGGCATTATACCTCACCAATCTTAATTGTAGAGTTTTTTAGCTTTTATGGGTTAATAACGTCAGACTCTGACTTTTTTCCTTGATTGAAAGAAATAGGGGTTTCTCGTTATCCGCAATATTTTTTAAAATTTATGGTCAATTCTTAATAAAAAAATTACCGAAAAGTTCTATCTGTAAGTCTAAGTTTGCCATTTTTTGATAGCGATCGCTCTTGCCAAGCGTCTATAATAGTCTTCTAGAGGCTAATAGATAGAAACTCGCTGTTTATTCAAGCAAGAAAATTTAGAAAGAAGATAGGAGATAAATAGCCTTAAAATTAATTAGCAGGAGGAAATATTACCAATTAAAGGTTCGCTGCTATGAAATTCCGTCAATTGATGCGGGCAACAGAAAATAAATACAATCGGCTGCTGGCAAATCTGCTCTCCCTCTACATTATTTACCCGTTTTTAGTATATCTACCCCTGGGAGATTGGCTGATTTTCTTTTTCTTCTCCCTCTCTCTGATCATCGCCGTCTATCAGATTGATCGAAGTAAATTGGCTTTAAGATTTAATATCGGTCTGTTTCTAATTGCCCTCCTCCTGCGAGCATTCAGCACGATTATCCCTATTTATAGCGATTTCAACCGTTGGTTCGAGCTATCTAGTACATTAATTTCTCTAGCTTTTGTTAGTTTATGCGTGTACTCGATTTTACTAGAATTAATTCTCGCCGAACAGGTAACATCCGATATCATCAAAGGGGGAATTTGTGTCTATTTTCTCCTAGGATTTTTCTGGGCATCCGCTTATAGTATCGTCCAGATTTTTGAACCCGATTCCTTTAGCTCCGCCGCTAAAACCGTCAACCAGGCGGATCTACTTCATTTCAGCTTTACTACCCTGGCTACGGTTGGCTACGGTGATATAGTTCCTACCAGTAAAATCGCTAGAGTTTTAGCCAATTTAGAAGGAATGACTGGAGTTCTCTATCCCGCCGTTTTTATCGCTCGTTTAGTCAGTTTACACAATGGTCGTTAACCAAAACAATCCAGCGCCTTGGGGGAATATTAGATGATTATGCGTCGCTTTATGCCGATTCTTTCTTTACTTTTGCCTTGGGTCACTGCCGCAGGAGTCTTGGCGGAAATACCGACTCTATCCCAGGAAATCCGCCCAAAAACGGCGGAACAGGTGATCGAGCAACTCTGTGCTAATTTAACCAAACAGCGATCGTTCACCGTCAATATGGATGTCACCTATGACGATGTACTCGACTCCGGGGCGAAAGTTCAGTACAGCGCCTATCAAAACATCTGGGTAGAGAAACCCGATCGCCTGCGCTCGGACTACACTGGAGATGAACGAGTTACCCGCTTTTTTTACGATGGTAAAACCTTCACCCTTGCGGATCTGGAACGGGATCTATACGTTACAAAACCGGCGCCGAATACTCTAGATGAAGCCTTAGACCAAGTAGAGCAAAGGTACGGGATCAGCATTCCCATGTCAAATCTGGCAGCGAACGATCCCTGTGCAGATCTAATGGCCGATGTCAAGCAAATTATTTTTATCGGCAACGACATGGTCAACCGCGAACCGATGTATCACCTGCTGCTGATCGGTAGCGATCGCGATTATCAAATCTGGGTCACGCAGGATGCCACCCCCCTACTGAGGAAAGCGATTATTACCTATAAAACTCTACCCGGTTCACCCCAGTACACGGCAATATTATCCGACTGGAATTTTAATCCCAGTACCCCCGCCGATACTTTCACTTTCCAACCGGGATCAGAGTCGATCCCTATCGAACTTCTACCCCCTAGGGATAATCAATCCCAGCAGTAAACCCTGTTCATAAAATGCGATCGCTCGTCGGTATTCCCCTAAATCAGCGTTTTGATATACTTTGAATATCTAACGAATTCGAGGTGGGATCATGAAGTCGCAGATTGGACGCTGGGGTAATTCTTTAGCGATTCGGATTCCCAAGTATGCGGTGGAAGCACTAAACCTCAATCCCAATGACGTTGTTGAATGTTCTGTGGAAAACGGAAAGCTAGTAATTGAGCTAATTCAAGCCTTGCCTGAGTTAAGCCTAGAAGAACTACTGGCTGAGGTTGTTGAATCACCGGAGCCGGAAGTGGATTGGGGACGGCCAATGGGAGAGGAGGTTTGGTGACATACATTCCAGAACGTGGAGATTTCCTGCGGTTGAGCTTCGACCCACAAATTGGGCATGAGCAAATGGGTAATCGTCCAGCACTGGTGGTAAGCCCTATTGATTTTAATCGCAAGATTGGTTTTGCCTTTGTCTGTCCGGTGAGCAATACGCAACGCCAGAACCCTTTCTACGTCAAGATTCCAGATGGAGAGGCAGTGACAGGAGTTATCATGGTAGATCAGCTGCGATCGTTGGACTTCCGAGCGAGAAAAGCGAGCTTTATCGGCAAGTGTCCAGAACAGTTGCTCCAGGATGTTCTCAGAAGAATTAAGCCGATTCTGTTCTGACAGGGACATTCTCAAAAGTCCCAGAAGAGCGATATTAATTATGAACCCAACCCAGATTTATTATAGAAAATGTTCCCGCCAGAGTTTGTGTAGAAACAGGAGAGCGTTTTTTTTGCACCAGAAACCGTCGAACGCTTGCAGAAAATAATCTGGGAAGATAAAAAAATCAAGGAGTCCGGGCCATGAAAAGATCTTTACGTCAAAACTTATGTGTTCTTGCCGCCCTCCTCTTGGGTACAAGTTTACTGGTAACGGATTATGTGGACGCTCGCGGTGGCGGTGGTGGCGGTAGTCGTGGGGGTGGTGGTGGTAGTCGTGGGGGTGGTGGAGCTTCCCCACGGGTCAACCGCAGTAGTGATCTGCAAAACCGGGGGAATTTTAGTAATCGTTCCCAACCTTCCAGAGATTTTTCTGGAAGACAGGGTGAACGGCAAACCGGTCAACAAAACCGTCAAGGGGAACGCACGGAAAGACAGGGTGAACGGCAAACCGGCCAACAAAACCGGCAGGGTGAACGCAGCGAAAGAACCGATACCCGTCAAGGGGAACGCAGCGAAAGACAGGGTGAACGGCAAACCGGTCAACAAAACCGGCAGGGGGAACGCACCGAAAGAACCGATATCCGTCAAGGGGAACGCACCGAAAGACAGGGGGAACGGCAGCAGCAGGTTAGCGATCGCCAACAGAACCGTCAGAACTTTATTGACGATAATCGCAATGGTTACTGGCGTGGTGGCGGTTGGTACGGTGGCGGTTATTACGTCCCCCCGGGTTGGGGTTGGGTGGGGTTAACCACTGGCTTAGTCATCGGTTCAGCGATCGCCACTCTCCCCCCCTACTACAATACCGTCTATGTGGGTTCCAATTCCTACATTTACTCGGACGGCATCTATCTTCAGCCTAACGGTAGTTCCTACACGGTGGTGGCCCCGCCAATCGGCGCAATTGTCACCTATATCCCAGACGGCTGCACCACAATTACGGCTGACAATACGCTTTATTACAATTGCAGCGGTATTTACTATCAGCCTCTGTTTGAGAATGGTTCCACGGTTTATCAGGTGGTTCGCTTCTAATCGGGTTCTTCTTCATCAATAATTGCCGATCGATCTAATAATAATAAATCTCGCAGGCGATCGGTATCTAATTCGGTTAACCAATTTTCCCCAGCATCTACGGTTTGTTCCGCTAATTGTTTTTTGCTTTCGATCATCTCATTAATGCGTTCCTCTAGGGTTCCCGTACAGATGAATTTATGTACCTGAACATTGCGTTTTTGTCCGATGCGAAAAGCGCGATCGGTGGCCTGATTTTCTACGGCTGGATTCCACCAACGATCGATATGAAAAACGTGATTAGCGCGGGTTAAATTTAATCCTGTTCCCCCCGCTTTCAGGGAGAGAATAAAAATCTTTGGTCCCTGGGGATCATTTTGAAAGCGCTCGATCATTTCTACCCGATCTTTTGTTTTGGTAGAACCGGAGAGAAATAATATTTCCTCGGCTAATTTTTTCTGGAGATGGGTTTGTAGGAGTTTTCCCCACTCGGCAAATTGTGTAAAAATTAAAGCTCGATCGCCTTCTGCTATCACTTCCTCTACCATGGCTTCTAAACGTAATAATTTTCCCGATCTTTGACTGGTTTCTAAACTATTTTCTTTCAAAAAATGGGCAGGATGATTACAAATTTGTTTTAGTTGCATTAGCAAGGTTAAAATTAATCCATGTTTCTGAATTCCTTGAATTTCTTCAATTTTCTGGAGCGTTGTCTCGACTAATTGTTGATAAAGTTGTCCCTGTTCTTTCGATAAACCACAAAAAATATTCATTTCCTGTTTTTCTGGTAAATCTTCAATAATATTTTTATCGGTTTTTAATCTCCGTAAAATAAAGGGACGGACAAGGGAACGCAAATTATGCAGGGATTCTTGATCGCCGTATTTTTCAATGGGAAGGGCAAAACGACGCTGAAAAAAGGCTTGAGTTCCTAAAAAATTGGGATTGAGAAAATCCAAAATTGACCATAATTCCGTCAGGCGATTTTCTACGGGAGTTCCCGTTAAGGCAATCCGAAATCCTGCGGGTATTTTTCGCACTGCTTGGGATTGTTTAGCCGTAGAGTTTTTAATATTTTGAGCCTCATCTAAAACTAAACCTTGCCATTGTACTGCTTCCAAAGTGGACAGATCGCGATAGATTAAAGGATAACTGGTAATAACAACCGATTGATTTTTTACCGCTTGAGCAAAAGCTTTACCTTTTAATCTTTTTTCGCCATGATGCACAAAAACAGCTAGGGTGGGAGCGAATTTTCTTAATTCATGTTCCCAGTTATTGACCACAGAAGTGGGAGCCACCACTAACACGGGATTAACTAACATATCCTGTTCTTTTAATGCTAGTAAAAAAGCGATTAATTGCGGGGTTTTTCCTAAACCCATATCATCGGCTAAACAAGCACCTAAACCCCACTTTTCTAGGAAAGCTAACCAACTAACTCCCTTGATTTGATAGGGACGTAATTCCCCCCGAAATTCCCGCGGTGGGTTGATTAATTGAATCCCTTGATTGTTATTTAAATTATCAATTAATTCCTTTAATGCTCCCTCCGCTTGGAAATTAACTACCGGCAGTTTAGCAATTAGATTATTATCTCCTGAACTCAAGCGTAGGGCATCTTCCACCGAGAGATTAAGGGGAGCGATGGTATTATTTAAAATTGCCTGAGCTGCTTTGACATCCGTAGGTTGTAGGATTAACCATTTGCCTCCCACTTCCACCACTGGCGATTTTTTCTCTAATAACTTATCAAAATCTTTTTTTGATATTTCCTGTTCCCCTACCACTAATTTAAGCTGAAAGTTTAATAAACTGGTTAAACTTAATCTTTCTCCTTTTTTGGGAGTGACAGTGGCAGCAATCTTAATTCCTAATCTTTGTTCATTACTACCGGCAGTTAAACCCGTTGGCAAAATTACCCCTAATCCCTGCTCTTGCAATTGCCAAGCGATCGAGCGAATAAACTGATAAACTTCGAGCGAATCAAGAGAACATTCCTCCGGGTGTCTTTGCTCTAAACTAATTCTAATTGGTTCGTACAATCGCGCCGCTAATCCCAATCCTTTTAAGAGAATTTCCTGAGGATTATTGACAACTCTTTGATAACTATGATAACTTTCTTTGCCCTCTAACCAAATCAACTTGGCACTAATGAGAAATTCGGGAGCATCTAACGCTTGTAAATAATAGGTGAGTTTCCACGCTGTTCCTAGACTGGGAGGTTGTAAACATAAACAAACACGGTATTGATTCTCGATTAATTGGCGATTATTGCCATTCACTAAACTTTCTTGGATAGGAAACACCCAGTTATTATAAGCATTTTCTAGACGCTGTAAATTCTTCGCTTCTAAAGCAATGTCATGATGATCACTGCTTAAAGATTGTAGCCAGGGTTTCACCATCAATGACGGCGAAATATTAACAGTACTATCTATTTTTTGTCGTAAACGAGCATCGACAATATTTTTTAAGCAATCGAGAATAATTGTTTGTGGTTCGCTATTTTCTTGATAGGCAAGACAAACCGGGGGGATGGTTTGGATAAACTTAGCTAAACGAGTGCGATCGATGGTACTATCCAGCAGCGGATACCAGCAACTTTGACCTTGATTTATTCCCGCTAAAAATTTCCCCCTTGCTAATAAATCTAAACTCCAACGGTGCAAATACAGCCAAAATCGTAGATCATTGCCGATAAATTCGGCCTTAGCTAGGGGGAATTTCTCCCATAACCGCACTATCATTCCCGCAGAAAAAGTTAATCCCGATACCTGCCATGGTTGCCAAGACAAGGATTTAGCTGTGGGTTCGAGAATTTGCCCCGACAGCAGCGGTAAAGAATATTTTTTCCTTGGGGGAGAATAACTAGGGAGACTGAGCTTGATTGATTCTGGAGAATACCGGTCAAGCTGAGGAGAAAATTTCTCGATAAATTGGGCTAATGCCCCAGATTCTAGACAAAAAGGATGATTTTCCTTTGTTTCACTTAATTCCTTCCCTTGCCACTGTTCACCCCAAAGAAAAAAAACACTATCTTGCGAACGAATCAGCCAATTACCGTGTAGAGTAGTCATTATGAAATAGGGAAATTCCTCTAAAAAACTTGCTGTTGAAAAGGTAACAAATCTCGATTTTGTCGCTTCTTCTGACGTTAAGAGCCTCTAATCTTCTATTTTAGTGGACAAGGGCTGATTTCTCAACCAGAATCTAGTTCAGCGATTAGCCCCGATCGAATGGTTATTATCAGTAATAATAAATAGATTTATTTTTCAACTATGTACAAATCGATCGCCCTCACCCTCGTCCTCAGTCTTCCCCTGAACTTCTCCCTAGTTGGTCAGACGGAAGATTTAAACCACCTACAGCAATTATTATCCACCCGAAAATGTCCCCAATGCGATCTGAGCGGTTCGGGGTTGGTGCAATCGAATCTAACCGGGGCAAAATTAAATGGGGCCAATCTCGTCGGGGCTAATCTTAGTCAAGCCAATTTAAGTGGGGCGGATCTGAGTGGTGCCAATTTAACCGGTGCTTCTTTCTTTGGTGCTAATCTCACTGGAGCGAACTTAAGCGGGGCAATCTTGACGGGTGCGGATTTAAGAGGCGCTTATCTCAATAATGCTAACCTCGAAAACACCAAACTAGACACTGCATACGTGCAGGGTGCGGTGGGAATTCCCAGTAGTGCCGGTACTCCTGAACTATTCTACGGTCTAGGGATGGTGGAAGGAAAACAGGGACGCACCAGCGCCGCTATAGAAAATTTTAATAAGGCCTTGACAATTAACTCAGAATATGCTCCAGCTTATCTGGCCCGGGCCATGGCTCACTATCGTCTGGGACAAAATGCTCTAGCGGCCCAGGACGCTCAAATGGCTTCGACTCTCTTTGAACAGCAAGGTAACACCCCCGGGTACGAAGCGGCAGAGAATTTTATTAAAGGCATGGAAATCGCCCTAAAACCGCGAGAACAAGGTGGTGGCAACGCTCAATTAGACCAAATGGTGCAGGGGATTGGTTCTCTGCTTTTACAGTTTGTTTTACCCGCTTTGGGACTGTTTTAGTCCTCGTCCGCTGGCTCTTCTAAATGTTCCGAGACCGCGTAATAAAGGTCAAGGACATGATGATCGGCAAGACGATAAAAGACTCTCCGTCCCTGTTTTTGGTATTTAACTAATCTTAAGGCTCTTAGGGTTCTTAACTGGTGCGATACGGCCGATTCACTCATCCCTAAATCGTCGGCTAAGTCACAAACACATAATTCTCTTTTGGCTAAAAGCGACAGAATTCTTAGGCGATTGGCATCCCCCAAAAGGCTGAAAAATTCGGCCATTTTTTGGGCTTTTTCGATTTCTAATCCCTGCAAGTGCTGGAATTTCGCCTCTTGGTGATGGGATTCCCCACAAACCGGCGCTATTTTCTCTATGGCCATGTTTTTTCCTGATCGGTTATTAAGGGAAAGTTGAGAAAGGGAGGTATCGATCGAATCTTCAATCCCGATACTTGTCCCCTTCTCCCCAATAACTAAATTTAACCGCAACGACAGTCATTGTGTCCACAGCCTTTCCCTTTAACGTGACCATTGGCACAAGCTTGGCAACAGTAGTATTGATCGTTTTCTTTGATGGCATCGGCGATCGATACTACACACTTACAGGATTCACAAGCACATTTCATGGTGGTGACAGCGATCATGGTTACTACCTCTGAACTTCTTTACTGACTTTAGTATAACATCTGAACAGATGTTCATGGATTGAATAAAGTTAAATTTTTCTAAAACTCAGACGGGTGGGAAGTTCTCCTTGATCAGTGATTCAGATTTGAGTTTTCTGTTCACTGTTTAAGCTATACTTTAGACGTTCATAATCTGAGATTTATTAAACTTCTGAAATCGTAGAGTCAGCAAGGAATCCAGTTCTTTTTTATGTTTCAAATGGGCATCATTCAAACATTCATAAATGGCTGAAGAAAAGTCAGAAAAGTTTT
>NZ_JAPZQM010000627.1:0-6957 GCF_027530565.1 Microcystis sp. LE19-10.1B
AACCCTTATATAGAAAAGCATTTAGCGATTTTTGTCAATTGTTTTTGCTCTAGAGCGAACTAATCAATTAAGTCTCTTGCCAGATAAGGATTTAGTCGATTTATGCCCCCCTATCGAACCATACCAAGTAACGAAGAACCACAAATTATGAATAGATATGCAGTCTATTAGCAGTTATCTTAACAGTGAGATACGAAGTTTCTGGTTTTAGAGAACGACGGAACGGCGGAACGTCGGAATATTATCTGATCGTCCAGAGATGATGACAAATACCGCCATACTTCATCTTCATGATAAACGCTATAATCTGAAAGTTGTTGCCAGTTGCTCATCATGAAAAAACTTACTTATTCATTGCTCCCCCTGGGGATTACTGTTGGACTTTGCCTAAACATTGCCCCTGCTTCCGCTGGTTTGATACCACAAAATGTCATTCCCGACGCTGCCCTTTCTATTGACGGCTTCGGTAGTACAACTAATAGTGGAGTTATTCAAGCCAATATACCCACAGGTTCTACTATTCAGAGGGCTTATCTCTATGCCACTTCCGTCTGGGATATGAGTCCAGTTTACGGAGTAACTTTTAATGGGAGTACACTTTCCTTGGGTTCAGCAACTATTCTTGGTCCCAATCAAAACCCAGCCACCACCGCCCGTTGGGATGTCACCAGTATCATCGCTTCTTCTTTTACGGGAGGATTACAAGACTTTAGTATCGTTGAGAATGGCGATAACGATGGTGCGGTTCTTGTCGTTGCCTACAGCAATTCTTCTACCCAAGGTTTTACCTCGGTTATTTTAGACGGGGAACTGTCCACCGGGGGAGACACGAGCCAGTTTGATTTTGCCAGTCCTTACACTGGGGGAGATTTTCTGGTTTCACTTGCCTCTAGTTATAGCCGTCAACCAAGTGGGCAAGCCACTGAGATTGACGTAACCACTAATTCGACCAATAATCGACGATTAACCAGTAGCGCAGGAGGACAGGATGATGGCGAAGGAGCCGACGGAGGCTTAATAACTGTTGGGGGGATAGGTGACAGTCCTACTAACCCCGGCCCATTAGATGACCCCTTGGATGGGCCGCGAATCGATGATGAATACTATAATCTCGCTCTTGGCAATAGTGCTAATCCTGACGCTTTTATCTCGCATGGAGATACCTTCCTGCGCTTAAAAACAGTGAACCCAACCAATGATGATAACGTTTTCGGAATGTTTATCACCAGTGGATTTAAGATCACTGCCACTCCCGTCCCCGAGCCATCCATGACACTGGGCATTTTTGGTATCGGTGCTATCGGAGCCTTAATATCTCGTCGTGGTAAAAAATCCTAACAGAAAATAAACCTGACAATTTAAGGCTGTAAATTGCGGTAAAAATTGATAAAATTTTCGATTGTGGTTTTTTATCGCTTTTTTTACCGCAAAATCACATTTACCTAGTTCTAGGTTTTTATCGTTCCAAGATGGAATTTGAACTTCAACCTAAATCACCGTAAGAGAGTCTCGGAGTGCAATCAGTGGCAAAATCAAGGCTATGATCGATCACTGATAACCAATAACTGAGATGAGATGGTTTTATTAGAAGCAGCGGTTCATTCTTCCCTACGCGCTTTTTTACGGGAACAAGGGCGCTTTTATTGGTCTCATCATCTCACTATGGGGCGACTGGTGGCTAGAGCTTTACGCCTAAAACGTTCCTCTCTCATACAAACTGGAACTACTCTCACCCGTTATTGTCTCAGTTATCTCACCCCAGCTCTTTTAGCTGATACACCTGTTCTAATTGTTGCCCCGGAGTCAGAAGTCAACCTACTGTTAGAAGTGGAAATCCCCCATCTGCAAGCATGGTTACAAACTCAGCGAGATATCCTCAAAAGTGATCGCTTTCCCGCTAATTTTACCGGTTTACTCCTCACCACACCCCAACAATGGTTAGAGGATAAATTGGACAATCTCGGTCATTTTCCCCAGAATATCCCCACGATAATCGATCGAGCCGAAGATTTAGAAACTTGTCTAGTAGATCATCTCACCGTCACCATTACTCCCGAACAATGGTTCGCTTTAGGGTCAGCATATCCCCAGCATAGAGAGATTATAGACTTAATTAAAGCACAACTTGGCCAAAGTATTCTTGGTCATCCAATTAATCCCTATAATTGCTATCTTATTGATGCCAAAGAAAAAGAATATATAATTGCTCTCCTGCAACGCTTGCATCAAGACTTAGCCACTGATTCTGCTTGGCAACTTTTAGCCGCAAAAATCCCCGAGCATAATTATCTCCTCTGGACATCAGTAGATCGAGAGCGAGGAGAATTTACCCTAAAAATCAGTCCTTTGGAGGTGGCTAGTTTTTTCAAACCGATTTGGCAGCAGCAACCCTTTGTTTTAATCGGCAGTTTTTTAGATAGCGAAAAATCCGCTAATTTATACCGTCAAAATCAGGGTATCGGAGAAATTTTAACTCTAAAGTTTGCAGCTGATCGCGAAAGTGAATATATTCATTTATATCTACCTGATCGCATCAGCGCCCCCAATACTCCCGAATTTCAACCGATGTTATTAAAGCAAGTGCGGGAATTAGTTAGTGCTAATCATACCAGTGAACAACCGATAGTAATCCTCATTGAAGATGTTCCCCTCAAGGCACAAATTGCTACCCAAATCGCAGCCGATTACGGTTCGCGAGTGCAAGTGGAAAAAACTGAGATTAATAATAATACTATTCTGGTTTGTGGTTGGCAATTCTGGCAAACCCATCAAGAAAAATTTCCGACTCCCAGTTTATTAATTATCGCTACTTTACCCTTACCATCCCCCGAAAATCCTCTCGTTGCTGGCAAAATTGCTTACTACAAACGACAACATCTCGACTGGTTTCGTGCCTATCTTTTACCCACAGCGGTGAGGGAAATTCAGCAATCTGTCCAGTCTCTCCGGGAGTGTCAAGGTTGTGTGGCTGTCCTCGATAATCGTGTCAATGCCCGCAGTTATGGCAGACAAATTCTCTCCGCTTTAGAACCCTATGCTAAAGTTAATTATCTCGATCAACAATTTTTTCAAGATAAAGATTAAATCAGTTATCAGTTATCAGTTATCAGTTTACTGTTTACTGATAAAATCTCCCCCGGAGCCATATTTCCAACTGTCTAAATAACGATGGTAAAGATATTTTTGCTTGTCGGGTAACTTTTCTAAAACAGGTTTTAAGGTGGCTGCCAAGGGATATAAACCACTATACAAAGCTAAATTAAAATAATGTCCCGTCCAATCGATAAAAGGACTGATACCCACTTGCGGAATCATCGGTAAAACTAATTGAGGATTAACCAAAGGCAAAGTTTTTGAGAGGGAAGAAAACTGCACCACATCCTGTAAAAATGGTTTTAAGACCTCATCTCCCAACTTATCCATTACCCGAAAAACTCCACTCATTAAGTCATTAATTTGATTGGGATTAGGGTTAGCATATATCTGGACACTCATGGTTTTTTGAAATAGCCACGTTACCGATATATTAGGTTGATATGGTTGTAAAAGGGCTAAATCTTCTCGGTTTAAAGCATCGATTTGTAAAGCTTCCTCGATGCCGAAAGTTAGCCTTTTTAAATGCCTAACCATTGCCCCAAAACCACCAAAACTTACCGGAGATTGACTACCGCTACTATCTCCCACTGCCAGAATTCTTGACCAGGGCATTTTTAAAGGACTTTGACGATAGGCAGGGAAAAAACCCGCTAGAAAACGCTGAAATTTTACCGCTTCTAAATCTACCTTTTGATACTCTGGCAGTAATCTTAAATACTCCTCCATCAAAAATTCTAAACTAAAGCGATCAGGATGAGTATCAAGATAGGTAAATAAATAAGTTGTCCGACCATCCCTAGCGGGAAATGCTTCCCAAAAGTATTGACATTGGTGCAAGATTGGGGTAAAAGAATAAATCAAATCACCAGTTTCATTACTGGGAAAACCCTGACCGCAACTACCCACCACTAAACAAACTCCATCGGGTTTTTCTCCTTTTCTTGCCTGTTTTGCAATTGCTGAAAAATGACCCATGGCATCGATTAATAAACGGGTTTTTAAAGTCACTTCTCCCGTTTTAACCATTACTCCATCTGGATGAACAATCGCCCCGCTAAACCACGAATTTTCTAATAACTTTCCTCCCGCTTGCAAAAACTTATTTTTTAAAGTCTCTAGCAAATAAACCGGATCAACACCGATATTTAAAATATCTCTGACCCAAAGCTCATAACCTTGATAAAATCCCACCCTCCCAGGATTATATTCCGTCGCTATCGCTTGATTTAATTCAGCTTCGGTCAATAAATCTAACTCTAAAAAACTGCTTAATTCTAAACGTGAAATATTCCACTCCTGCTCACGACCGCGCAGAATACCTCTTTCTAATAATGCCACACGCCAGCCCCTAGTTTGCAAAGCAGCCCCGATAAAAATTCCCAGGGTTCCCCCCGCAATCACTAGATCAAAATCCGTCTCTCCTAAAGATTCTTGACTTTGATTAATTACCGTAGGAATAACTGGATTTTCTAAACGCAAAGCTTGCCAAGCTCGATCGCTGGCTCGCAATTGTTGTAAACTCTGAGGAGATACTCGATCGAGTAAAGATGCAACTAAAGACATAATCTTATATCAGTTATCAGTTATCAGTTATCAGTTATCAGTTATCACCATATCCAGAGGATAAAACTACTTAGATTGGAAAAACTTTTTCCCTTCTTCAACGAGTTTATTAATATCCTTGAGGGAAACTCCAAAAATCGCTAAAACTCCCGTAAAGACTAACAAAAAACCGATAAAACTATTCCGATCATAGAGAAATAAACCCACCAAAACGATAAAATAGGGAGAGAGAATTTTACTAATATTTTCAACTACAGTAACTATCTCTGGAGTGGGAGGATCAACAAGATTAATATCAGCTTTATCCTGATCCGGTTCGAGATTTTGCTTAATTGAAAACATCACTTCCTGTAGGTCTTTTACCTCCGGTGGGTTCGGTTCCTTCGCTGGTTTGCCAAACATTGTTAACTACCTCGCCAATTTATCTATATCCTCTATGGTAGCCAAAAAAAGGGCAAGCAGGAAAAGCGCGAGCAGGTCGAGAAATTCTCAGCGCAATTTTCCTTAACAACCCCCTCGGCCTGGGCTGCTATAATCAGAGGAACAACTCCCAAGTTCGTTAACGGTACAAAAAAACTATGAATACCAGTCCAGATCGTGTGATTATCTTCGATACCACCCTTCGAGATGGGGAACAGTCCCCGGGTGCCGCTTTAAATGTGGATGAGAAGCTAACCATAGCGCGCGCACTGGCACGACTGGGAGTTGATGTCATTGAAGCAGGTTTTCCCCACGCTAGTCCGGGGGACTTTGAAGCTGTACAGAAAATTGCCGCCAGCGTCGGCAGCGAAGCTGATAGCCCGATTATTTGCGGATTAGCCCGCACTACTCAAAAAGATATCAAATCTGCCGCCGATGCGCTCAGACCCGCCGCCAAGCCCAGAATTCACACCTTCCTAGCCACATCTGATATCCACCTCCAATACAAACTTAAGAAGACTCGTCAGGAAGTTCTTGAGATTGTGCCAGAAATGGTGGCCTATGCCAAATCCTTCGTTGATGATGTGGAATTTTCCCCCGAAGATGCCGGCCGCAGCGATCCCGAATTCCTCTATCAAGTCCTCGAAAGAGCGATCGCCGCAGGAGCCACCACCGTTAACATTCCCGATACCGTCGGTTACACCACCCCCAGCGAATTTGGGGCTTTAATCCGTGGTATTAAGGAAAATGTCCCCAATATCGACCAAGCGATTATCTCCGTCCATGGTCACGATGACCTAGGGTTAGCGGTGGCTAATTTCCTCGAAGCAGTTAAAAATGGCGCTCGACAGTTGGAATGTACCATTAACGGTATCGGTGAGCGTGCCGGTAACGCTTCCCTAGAAGAGTTGGTGATGGCCCTTCATGTCCGGCGCTCCTATTTTAATCCTTTCCTCGGTCGTTCCCCAGAGTCCACGGAACCTTTAACCAAGATCAACACCAGGGAAATCTATCGCACTTCTCGCCTAGTTTCTAATCTTACCGGCATGATCGTGCAACCGAATAAGGCGATCGTCGGTGCTAACGCTTTCGCACACGAGTCGGGAATCCATCAGGACGGGGTGTTAAAACATAAACTCACCTATGAGATTATGGATGCAGAATCGATCGGTTTGACTAATAATCAGATCGTCCTCGGTAAACTCTCCGGCCGCAACGCTTTTCGCTCTCGCTTACAGGAATTGGGTTTTGAGCTTTCGGAAACGGAACTTAATAACGCTTTTATCCAGTTTAAAGAAATGGCCGATCGCAAAAAGGAAATCACCGATCGCGATCTAGAAGCTATTGTTAACGATGAAATCGATACGGTTCCCGATCACTTCCGCCTCGAATTAGTACAAGTGTCCTGTGGAAATAGTGCCCGGCCCACGGCCACGGTAACGATTCGCAATCCCGACGGTAGCGAGTTATCCGATGCGGCCATTGGTACAGGGCCGGTGGATGCTCTCTGCAAAGCGATCAATCGAGTGGTGAAGATTCCTAACGAATTAATTTCTTTCTCGGTGCGAGAAGTTACCGAGGGAATCGATGCTTTAGGAGAAGTGACTATCCGTCTCCGTTACGAAGGACGCACCTACTCCGCTCACGCGGCCGATACCGATATTATTGTCGCCTCCGCTCGCGCCTACGTCAGTGCCTTAAACCGTCTCCACGTCGCACTGCAGCAGAAGGAAAAAAACCCAGAAATGGTACAAGTCTAGATAGGGTGTTAGGGTTTTAGGGTTTTAGGGTTTTAGTTGAAATTCCCCCACTACCCCACCACCCCACACCCCACACCCCACACCCCACACCCCACACCCCACACCCCACACCCCACAC